>NZ_QUJZ01000002.1:204301-229624 GCF_003480845.1 Blautia sp. TM10-2
TGTGTCATCGGCTCGTCCGGCTCGGGCAAGACAAGGTTCTGGCTGACCCCGCAGCTCCTACAAGCCCATTCGTCCTATGTGGTGGTAGACCCGAAGGGCGGAACCCTCGACCAGTGCGGGCGGTTTCTGCAACGGGAGAAATACAGGGTGCGGGTGTTCAACAGTATCGACTTTTCAAAATCCATGCACTACAATCCGCTGGCCTATATCAAGACGGAAAGCGATGTTTTGAAATTCGTTACCGCCTTGATTGCCAACACCAAAGGCGACGGCAAGGAGGGCGACGAGTTCTGGACCAAAGCCGAAACCCTCTTGTACTGCGCCCTTGTGGCCTACATCGTCTTTGAGGGGCCGGAGGAAGAACGCAACATGAATACGCTGGTGGAAATGATAAACAGCATGGAAGTCCGGGAGGATGACGAAACCTTCAAAAACGCGGTGGACTATATGTTTGACGGGCTGGAACGCCGCAGCCCCCAGCACTTCGCCGTGAGGCAGTATAAGAAATACAAGCTCGCCAGCGGCAAGACAGCCAAAAGTATTTTGATTTCCTGCGGTGCAAGGCTGGCTCCTTTTGATATTCCCCAACTCCGGGAGATCATGTCCTATGACGAACTGGAGCTGGATAAGCTGGGGGACGAAAAATCGGCGCTGTTCTTCCTTATCAGCGACACGGACACTACCTACAACTTTTTGGTTGCCCTCGCTTTTTCGCAGATGTTCAACCTTCTGTGTGAACGGGCGGACAACACCTATGGCGGGCGTCTGCCCTACCATGTGCGGGTGCTGTGGGACGAGGCTGCCAACACCGGGCAGGTGCCGGGGCTGGAAAAGATTGTGGCCGTCATTCGCTCCCGGGAGATCAGCCTGACGCTCTTTTATCAGGCTATGAGCCAGTGCAAGGCATTGTACAAAGACCATTCCGAAACCATTATGGGAAACATGGACAGCATCGTGTTCCTCGGAGGCCGGGAGGCTTCCACCCTAAAGGATATTTCGGAAAACTGGCTGGGCAAGGCCACCATCTCCATGCAGACCGAGGGCCGAAGCCGTGGACAGTCTGAAAGTTACAGCCAGAATATGCAGCGGCTTGGCCGGGAGCTGATGACCACCAGCGAGATCACCACCATGCCCGGAGATAAATGTATCTTGCAGCTTCGGGGGCTCCCGCCTTTCCTGTCCCCGAAGTATGACTTGAAAAAGCACCCGAATTACAAGTACACAGCCGAATTTGATAAAAAGAAAAACGCCTTCCGCTTGGAAAGCCTGTTCCGCCACCGGCCATTGAGACTAAAGCCGGAGGACGAATACACGGTGTACGAAGTGGACGGCTCCGACACGGACGAAGAAGCTGACCTGTTGAATTTCGATGATCTGGACAGCGACGAGTTTGTGTAACTTCGGGCCATGATGACCCGAAGCGCTGCCGATGTGGGCGGCTTTTTTTGTACCCAAAACCATCAAACAAACAAAATGGAGGAACGTATATGGAATTTTTCAATCAGGCAATCGACATTCTCAAAATTCTGGTCATGGCTCTTGGCGCCGGTCTGGCGGTATGGGGCGTCATCAACCTTCTGGAAGGTTACGGGTCGGATAACCCTGCGGCAAAATCACAGGGCATTAAGCAGCTCATGGCTGGCGGCGGTGTCGTTCTGATCGGCCTTCAGCTTATCCCTCTGCTGTCCGGCCTGTTCAGCTAAGTGTCACCCGTTGTCCCTTTTCCAGAAAAGGAGCTGATGTATGGACTTTATCATCGACGCAATCGTTGAATGGCTGAAAGGTCTGCTCGTCGATGGTATCATGGGAAATCTGGACGGCCTTTTCGATAACGTCAATCAGAGCGTTGGCGAGATCGCCACACAGGTAGGCACGACCCCGGCGGACTGGAACGCCGGGGTCTTTTCCATGATACGACAGATCTCCGAAACTGCCATTCTGCCAATCGCCGGGGTCATCCTCACTTTTGTTATGACCTATGAACTGATACAGATGCTCATAGAACGCAACAACCTCCATGAAGTTGACACATGGATGTTTTTTAAGTGGGTGTTCAAAACCTTTGTGGCTGTGATGATCCTGACGAATACCTTCAATATCGTGCTGGCGGTCTTTGATGTGAGCCAGCATGTGATACAGCAGTCAGCGGGCATTATCCAGAACGGGACAGAGATCACGCCGGATGTGCTGGGCAGTCTGCGGACAGAGCTTGAAGCGATGGAGTTAGGCCCTCTGTTCGGACTCTGGCTCCAGTCCTTCCTGATCCAGCTTACCATGATTGCCTTAAACATCGTGATTTTCGTTATCGTATATGGCCGTATGATTGAAATTTATTTACTCACAAGTTTAGCGCCTATCCCGTTTGCCACCGTCCCCAACAGGGAAACCGGACACATGGGGCAGAACTATTTCCGCTCCCTCTTTGCGGTGGGCTTTCAAGGTCTGTTGATCTTGGTCTGTGTCGCCATCTATGCGGTGCTGATCCAGAGTATCGCCACCGACGGCGACCCCATCGGGGCGATCTGGGGCTGTGTGGGATATACGGTGCTGCTGTGTTTTACCTTATTCAAAACAGGCAGTCTTGCAAAATCCATCTTCGGCTGCCATTAAGAGACTTCGGGCCATGATGACCCGAAGCGGAAAGGAGAAATCCATGCAGGAAAAAACTGCGGGCGGAACACCAGCCGCCCCTATAAAGCTGGATGTAAGCGTGCGGGTCATCGAACCTGTGAAAAACCTCATGGGCTTTGCCAGCGTGAAATTCAATGACTGCTTTGTGGTGGAAAATCTGAAAATCGTCCAGGGCAGCAAGGGCCTTTTCGTGGGGATGCCCAGCCAGCCGGACGGCAAAGGCGGCTACCGGGATATGGCCTACCCTGTCACAAAGGAGTTCCGGGAACAGCTCAATACCGCTGTTCTGCAAGCCTATGAGGCAAAGCTGGAACAGATGGCGGAGCGCGGCTCTGTGGGGCGTGCGTCCATCAGCGACCAGCTCAAAGCCGGGAAAGCGGCTGCCGAGCAGGCAAAGGCAGAACGGCCCCCGAAGGAAAAGCCCAGCCGTGGGGCGGAGCGTTGACCTCGGGCCATAATGGCCCGAAGCAGAAAGGAGGCGGGAACCATGCCACGCAAACGGACGGGCTATGACGCGGCCTGCTATTACGACGGAAAACTGCTGGGCCGCTGTACCAAAGCGGACAGCGATGCCTATACCCTGTTGATGAACGCCTGCGGCGGGGACGCCGCCTGTGTCCTGCGGGAATACGCCTATTTTTCCCCGGAACTGAAAGCCATCTTGGAAAAGGCAGCGCTCATGCAGGCGGATCGGAGCCGGACGGGCGGAATGTTCCATGCGCCGAAAAGCTCCCCGTGGGGCGAGGTGCAGAATTGTGAAACCCTCTGTCCGGGGGTGTTTCTGGTATCTACCGCCAGCCACGGCGGAACGATGGTGGCAAATGAGGTAGCCGCCGTCCTCTCCCCAGCAGCGAAAAAGTGCGGCTTCAAGGACAAGGGCTATATCTGCTATGAGGAGGACGCACAGGAAAGTGTGGTGCTCCGGGAGCTGCTGGACAAAAAGCTCTGGAAGATTCCCGACCGTATCAAGGACAAAGGGCGGTTTGAAGAAAACCTCAATCAGTCCATCCGGCAATACAATCCCGAATACTGGCGGGCAAGGCAGAGCGGACGCAAAGCCGCCGAAGCCGCCCGCAGTACAGCCCCGGCCAAAGAGGCCGCAAGATAACCTCGGGCCATGCTGGCCCGAAGCAATAAAGGAGGTGTACCAAAATGGCCTATGTGCCAGTACCAAAAGACCTTTCCAAAATCAAGACAAAGCTGGCCTTCAACCTAACGAAGCGCCAGCTTGTTTGTTTTTCCAGCGCGGCGGCGGTGGGCCTCCCGGCTTACCTGTTTTCCCGTGGCAGTATCGGGAACAGTGCCGCCATGTTCCTGATGATCGGCCTCATGCTCCCGTTCTTCTTTCTGGCTATGTATGAACGAGACGGTCTGCCGCTGGAAAAAGTGCTGAAAAACATCATCCGCACCCGGTTCCTCTATCCCCGTGTGCGGCCTTACAAAACCGAAAACTTCTATGCGCTGCTTAGCGCCAGAAAGGAGGCGCAGCCGATTGCGAAACAGCAGAAGGGCCGGAAAGCCCGCAGGCAGAAATCCTGAAAAGCAGGGCCTTACCGGCCTGTTCACGAAAGGAAAGAACATTCCCACCACCGCCCAGCAGACCCTCCCTTACCGGGAAATGTACCGGGACGGGGTGTGCCGGGTAGCGGACCGCTATTACACCAAAACCATTGAATACGAGGACATCAACTACCAGCTCGCACAGTCCGAAGATCAGGCAGCCATCTTTGATGGGTGGAGCGCCTGCCTCAACTACTTTGACAGCAGCCTTCCGTTCCAGCTTTCCTTCCTCAACCACCGAAGCCGCCCGGGCAGCCGGTACAGCGTGAACATCCCCATGCAGGATGACGATTACAATAGCGTCCGGTGCGAGTATGTGGAAATGCTGGAAAACCAGATCGCCAAAAGCAACAACGGCATTGTTCGCACAAAGCTCCTGACCTTCGGCGTGAACGTGGACGACCTTTCCACCGCCAGGGCAAGGCTGGAACGTGTAGAGGCGGACATTTGCGGGAACTTCAAAAAGCTGGGCGTCAAGTGCCGCTCCCTTTCGGGGCTGGAACGGCTGGAGCTTCTTCACGGGCAGCTTCACCCCGGCAGCGGCTCCCCCTTCCGGTTTTCATGGGATATGATCCCCAAAACCGGGCTTTCCACCAAAGACTTTATCGCCCCGGACAGTTTCGATTTTCGTTTCAGCCGTCTGTTCCGGGTGGGGACGACTTGGGGCGCTGCCTCCTACTTGCAGATTTTGGCCTCGGAGCTCTCGGACAAGCTGCTGGCGGAGCTTTTGGAAATGGACGCGGAAATGACCATCACTCTCCATATCCAAACCGTCGATCAGGCCGCCGCCGTAAAATCTATCAAGGCCAAAGTCTCCGACATTGACAAGATGAAGGTGGAGGAACAAAAGAAGGCAGCTCGGTCAGGGTACGACATGGACATACTTCCGCCCGACCTTGTAACGTACAGCAACGACGCAAAGACCCTTCTGGAAGATTTACAGAGCCGGAATGAAAGAATGTTCCTGCTGACCTTCCTTGTGGTAAACATGGCCCCGACCCGCCGGGAGCTGGACAATGACCTGTTCACGGTGTCGGGTATCGTCCAGAAATACAACTGCACCTTGAAGCGGCTGGACTTCCAGCAGGAGGACGGTTTTCTTTCCAGCCTTCCGCTGGGTCATAACGGCATTGAGATCAAGCGTGGCATGACGACCAGCTCCACGGCCATTTTCGTTCCCTTTATGACGCAGGAGCTCCGCATGGATGGCGAAGCCGTCTATTACGGGCTCAACGCACTTTCCCATAACGTCATCATGGCAAACCGGAAAAAGCTCAAAAACCCCAACGGCCTGTTCCTCGGCGTGCCGGGCTCCGGCAAATCCTTTGCCGCAAAGCGAGAGCTTGTGAACGTGTTCCTTGCCACCCGTGACCGGATCATTGTGGTGGACCCGATGGGCGAATACTCGCCCCTTATCAAGCGGCTGGGCGGACAGGTCATCGAGATTGCCCCGGACAGCCCCCACCACATCAACCCGATGGACATTGACCTGAGCTTTGACGAGGAAAACCCGATGGCGCTGAAAGCCGACTTTATCCTGTCGCTGATGGAGCTGATCGTTGGCGGCAAGGACGGCTTGCAGCCGGTGGAGCGGACCGTCATTGACCGCTGTGTGCGCCAGATGTACCGGGAACATTTGCAGGACCCGGAAACAAGCAAAATGCCGACCCTTCAAACCCTGTATGACCTGCTCTGTTGCCAGCCGGAGGGCGAGGCGGTACGGCTGGCAACTGCCCTTGAAATCTATGTGTCGGGTTCCCTTAACGTGTTCAACCATGAAACCAATGTGGACCTGAACCGCCGTCTGGTATGCCTTGACTTAAAAAAGCTGGGTGCCGGGCTTCGGACGATTGCCATGCTCATTATGCAGGATTTGGTAAACTCGCAGGTGTCCATGAATTTCCTCCGCGGTATCGCTACATGGTGCTACTTCGACGAATTTCATGTGCTGCTCCGTGACCGCCTGACGGCAAGCTATTGTGTGGCGATCTGGAAAATGCTGCGAAAAAAGGGGTGCGTTCCCAGTGCTTTAACGCAGAACGTGAAGGATTTTCTGGCAAGCCCGGAGATCGAGAACATCTTTGAAAACTCGGACTTCCTTGTGCTGCTCTCGCAGGCGCAGGGGGACCGCCAGATTTTAGCCAAACAGCTTGGGATCAGCCCCCACCAGCTTTCCTATGTGACCCATACCAATTCCGGCGAAGGGCTGCTGTTCTTCGGGAACACCACCATCCCGTTTGTTGACCGCTTCCCGCAGAACACAGAGCTGTACGCCATTATGACCACCCGCCCGGAGGACAAAAAACAGGAAATGAACCGGGCATAACACACTTCGGGCCATGCTGGCCCGAGGTTTGAAAAGGAGGGATACATCATCGGAAAGAAACCGGACAAACGGAATTTTCAAAGGCCGGGGCCGACGGAGGATACCGGGGGCAATCGCCCCGGACCGGCTGAACGGGAAGGACCTTCCCCCGCACCATCCCGGCGTCTGCGGTTTGAGGACGAGGATACCGGACAGGACAGCCCTTCGGGCCATGATGGCCCGAAGTCCAAAAGCGGTAAGTTTCAAGAGGACAGCCGGAAAAGCCGTCCCTCTGACCGCATGAGGCAGGAAGATGAAGCGGGCGGGCCGCAGGATACCGGCAAGGCACAGGAGCCGGAGGGCTCCGCCGAGAAGGCCGGGAGCAAAAAGGACAAGTACCAGAAAGCACAGGCAAAAGCGGAACACGCCGGGGAAAAGCTGGGAAAGGCCCGGGAGAAACTGGACAAGACCGAGGCAAAACGGGCAGCGAAGAAGCCGCCGGGGCTTGCAAAAAAGGCAGTCCGGGGAGCCCGTACAGAAGCGTGGTTCTATGTCCACAACAAGATACACGAGGTTGAGCATGAAAATGTGGGTGTGGAAGGAGCCCATAAATCCGAGCTGGCCGCAGAGGCCGGAGCCCGGAAACTGACCCGCTATGCCAAACGCCGCTGGCGGGAACACCCAGCCCGGAAGGTGGCAAAGTGGGAACGGAAGGACATAAAAGCCCGGGCCAATGTGGATTTTCAAAAGATGGCCTCCGAGCACCCGGAACTTGCCAGCAATCCGCTTTCCCGTGTGCAGCAGAAATGGAAACTGAAACGCCGGTATTCCAAAGAAGCAAAGGCGGCTGCAAAACAGGGCGCAAAGGCCGCAAAGAAAACCGCTGCCGCTTCGGGAACTGCGACCCGTCGGGCGGCGCAGTTTGTGACCCGTCATCCCGTGGCGGTGCTGGTCCTGCTCCTGCTGTTGCTGCTCTGTTTTCTTGTGTCGGCGGTAAGCTCTATCTTTCCCACGCTTGGCAGCGGCCTTGCCAATGCGTTATCCGGCACCTCCTACGCCTCGGAGGATACGGACCTGCTGGGCGTGGACGAGGACTACACGGCACTGGAAAATGAGCTGGCGCAGACGGTAGCGAACATCGAAAGCACCCATCCCGGCTATGACGAGTACCGCTATTCCGTGGACGAGATCGGCCATAACCCCTATGAGCTGGCGTCCTATCTCTCGGCAAAGTACCATGTGTATTTCCGGGAACAGGTGCAGGACGAACTGCGGGAAATCTTCGAGGCACAGTATGAGCTGACCTTGACGGAGGAAGTCGAGATACGCTACCGCACCGAAACCAGCACCGACCCGGAGACCGGGGAAACCACCACCGAGGAAGTCCCCTATGAGTATTACATTCTCAATGTGACCCTCACAAACAAGACGCTGCCCGCCGTGATCCTGCCGAGGCTTAACGAACAGCAGCGGGAAATCTACACCGTTATGCAGCAGCTCAAAGGCAACAAACCCTATCTGTGGGAAGGGATTTACAACGGCGGCGAAGATACCGGCCCCAGCTATGAGATACCCGGCGAGGCGCTGGATGACCCGACTTTTGCGGCGCTCATGGAAGAAGCCACAAAGTACATCGGCTGGCCCTATGTGTGGGGCGGCTCCAGCCCGTCCACCTCCTTTGACTGTTCGGGCTTTGTCTGCTGGGTGTACACGGCCAGCGGCGTCCACAACCTGCCCCGTACCACGGCGCAGGGCATTTATAACCAGTGCGCTATCATTTCCCCCTCCGAGGCAAAGCCCGGCGACATTATCTTTTTCACGGGAACCTATGACAGCCCCGGCCCTGTGTCCCATGTGGGGATTTATGTAGGCGACGGGATGATGCTCCATTGTGGTTCGCCCATCCAATACGCAAACATCAATTCAAGCTACTGGCAGACACATTTCTATGCCTTCGGGCGTTTGTGAGCCAGAGGAAAGGAGTTCTTGCATGAACAAGATCGACAAGCTCGATAAGGAACTGGAAAAAGCCCGGGAGAAGGCAGCCGAGTGGCAGGCCAAAATCCGGGAGCTGGAAAAGCAGAAACAGGAGGAAGAAAACAGCCAGATCGTGCAGGCGGTGCGCTCCCTCAAACTGACCCCCGCCGAGCTGATGGCTTTTCTGAACGACCCCAAAAACAGCCTTACTGCTTCGGGCCATACTGACCCGAAGCCGGAGGCACCCGGAAAGGAGGACACAGCCCATGAAGAAAACTAAATACCGCAGGCTGGCGGCGATGGCTGCCAGCCTTTTGTGTTGTCTGATCTTTACGGTCCCGGCCTATGCACAGAGCAGCGAGCCGCAGCCGGAGACAACTCCCGCCCCGGCGGAAACCGAAGCGGAGCCGGAAACCCAGAACCCCTTTACCCCAGACGGGACGGGAACCGTGGTGGACAACGCCACCGACGAGGATGGAAAGGAGTTCTACACCATCACCACAGCAGACGAGAGCGTGTTTTATCTGGTGATCGACAAACAGAAAACCAGCGAGAACGTCTATTTCCTCAATACCGTTACCACAGACGACCTTCTGCCTCTTGCCGAACAGGGTAAGGAACCGCCCAAAGAAATGACCCCTGAGCCAGAGCCAAAGCCCACCGAACCGGTGGAGGAAGTACCGGAACCCGAGCCGGAGAAAAAGGACAGCCCCCTTCTCTCTCTGCTCCTGATCGGTGCGGTGGTGCTGGCCGGCGGTGGGATTGGTTACTATTTCAAGATTTACAAGCCGAAGCATGAGGCCCCGGATTTGGAAGATGATTACTGCGAATATGAGGACGGGGAGCTGGAGGAGATCGCAGAGGAACCCGAGGACGAAGATACCCCGCCGTGGGAGGAAGATACGGAGGAATGAGAATGAATTTTACAAGCAGCCCTTTTGAACGAATGATGAAGGAAGTACCGCACCCCGGCTGGGACAATGACAACCCTTGTAAGGGATGCCGTTACTACAAGGAGTGCAAAGGAAAGAAAAAACAGTGCCGGAAGAAGTTCCGGGCGCTGATCGTGGAGCCCCGCCCTTCGGGCCATCGTGGCCCGAAGTCTTAAATGGACGCCCGGGAGCTGACCCGTGACGAGAAGAAGAAAATCCGTTCTCTGGTCACGGGGATGTGTGCCAACTATGACAGGGAAAGCGGCCTGTGCCTTCCTCTGGACTGTGCCTGTTATATGCTGCACAAGTGCTGGACAGGGGCGTACTGCCGTTACTTCCGTGAGGCTGTCCTGCCCCTTGACCCGGAGCTTCAAGCGGCGCTGACAACGGAAGGCATCTCCCCGGAACTGCGGGCCTGTGCGGTCTGCGGAAAGGCGTTTTTGCCCGAGGGGCGTCAAGCCTACTGTTCCGACGTCTGCAAGGCCGAAGGAAACCGTCGGAAAAGCCGGGAACGCATGAGGAAAATGCGGGAGAAAAGGCCGGGCGGCTGTTACGATTTGCCGCCTCCAAAGGCTTGACATTCCGGGCTTTTTTGGGGGTGTTTCCGGGGTGGGAATATCTTATTACATTTCTCCCCGGTCTGCCCTCTTATTTCGTAACATCCAGCACTTCGGGTCATGTTGACCCGAGGCACAGAAAGGAGGGATCTCTTGGAGACAGTACAAGGATATGTGATTTTGAAAGCTGCCACCTTTGAAACCGGACACGGCTTTGCGCTGGGGCATAATCCGGGAGCGCCGAGTCCCTTTGTGACCTGGCAGTTTACCGAGGGGGAAAACGGCCATCGGGATTACTACTGGGGCCGCTATGGAACCAGTCAGGCGTGGGCGCAGCGGGACTTTGACCGCCGGGTGGACGACTATCAGCAGTTTTACCATGCGGCGGTCAAGCATACCGAGCTGGGACCGGAGGGCGTTTACCGCTATTATTCCACCCAGCGGCCCGTGGACATAGGAACTTACCCGAAGCCGCCGGATAACCAGCCTCTTTCCATCGTCAACTACGATGACGACAGGCGGCGTCCTGTGGCAGACGGCAGGCTGATGGCATGGGGCGAACTGACCTATGCAAAACCGCTGACCGAAAAGCAGATGGAGGATTATGAACTGAAACCAGCACCGGGCAATCCTGACCGGGTGCGCCCATCCATTACCGCTCGGCTTAAAGAAGGAACCAGAGGGCAGAAACCCCCGAAGGAGCCCGGCCAGAAGCGGAGCCATAAAAACCATGAGGAACGATAAAGGAGGAACGCCATGCACGAAAAAGACAACTATCTGAAAACCGCCGAGCTCTCCACGGAGCAGAACTGCAACATGATCGACGGCGTACCCAACAACACGCCCATCCCACCCACGCCCCCGGAGCTGGACGCAAAACCGCTTGATAAGGTAAAGGAACCCAAAGAGCGCCGGAAAGGCCGGGAGCTGGAACGCTGATGGAGAACCGCAAGCGGAATGTCCATCTGCACGTCATGGTAACGCCGGACGAGCTGGCAGCCATCCATGAACGGATGGCTGAGGTGGGCATTTCTAACGCCGGGGCTTATGTACGGAAAATGGCTCTGAATGGGTATATCCTGCACATCGACCTTGCGCCCGTAAAAGAGCTGATCTCTCTGCAACGGCGCTGTTCTAACAATCTCAATCAGGTTGCCATACACGCACATACCTATGGCGTGTACCCGGAGGAAATCGACGGATTGAAGCGGGACTATGAAAAGCTGTGGGGCGAGGTGTCAAAGGTGTTGCGGGAGCTCTCCGAGCTGGTGGCAAAGTAAGACGAGGGCGGCAGGCTTCCGTTGCGGGGCTTGCCGCCCTGCTCTTTTTTTACCACTTCGGGCCAGTATGACCCGAAGGTTTGGGACAGGATTTACCAATCTTTCGCAACATTTATGTCCCCGGGCAGGCATGATAAAATAGAGGTAGGAAGGATAGATAAAGGAGGTTTTGAAGATGAAGATACTGCTGAAAATATTGGTTGCTCCCTTTGCTTTAGCGTTGTCCCTTCTGGCGGCTCTGCTGGTGTTCCTGTTTGATATTTGTGCCGTCCTGCTGACGATTGCCTCTGTGATCCTGGCGGTGCTGGGTGTCGCTCTCTTTTTCACGCCGACGCCCATAGGCGGGATTGTATTTCTGTTTCTTGCCTTCCTTCTTTCGCCGTATGGACTGCAAGCGGCGGCGGGCTCCCTTCTTTGGGTGCTGGACGGAGGCAAATCCGCTCTGTACCGGTTTCTGGCAAGTTAAGCAGCCTCGGGCCATACTGGCCCGAAGTCGGGGCGGTCGGAATGGGCCGCCCCTTTCTCATGGAAAGGAGGAATGATTTTTGGCTACCACAACTTTGTTACAGCGCCATGCGGGCGAAGGCGAAACGATTGCCGAGGCTATCCGGGATTGTCTGGACTATGGCAAGGACCCGGAGAAAACAGAAAGCGGAAAGTATATCTCCGCTTATGAATGTGATCCGGCCACCGTGGCGGACGAGTTCCTTTTGGCAAAGGCCAGCTATGCCGCTATGACGGGCCGGGAACAGAAGAAAGAAAATAATGTGCTGTGCTATCAGATACGACAATCCTTCTATCCGGGCGAGATCACCCCGAAGGAGGCGAACCGTATCGGCTATGAGCTGGCTATGCGCTGGACAAAGGGGCGGCACGCTTTTATCGTTACCACGCACACCGATAAGCAGCACATCCATTGTCACATTTATTACAACTCCACCACCCTTGACTGCACTCGGAAATTCCGAAATTTTTGGGGCTCCAGCTTCGCCCTTCGGCGGCTCTCTGACAGGCTGTGCCTTGAAAACGGGCTGTCCATCGTGGAGAACCCGAAGCCCCGGAGCAAGAGCAAGTATCGGAACTATGGGGAGTGGCAGAAAGACCGGAAAGGGCCGCTTTCCTATCAGGACCGACTGCGCCTTGCCATTGATACTGCGCTGGCGGAACGCCCCGCTGATCTGGACGAATTTCTCAATTTGATGAAGCGGGCCGGGTATGAGGTCAAGACGGTTCGGGGCGGCGGTATCAGCTTCCGGCTGACCGGGCAGGGACAGGAACGCTTCACCCGTCTGCGTGCCTCCACGCTGGGGGACGGCTACGACTTGCAAGATGTTCTGTCCGCCATTGAGGGCAAAGAAAAACACCCCGGGCGCTCGGAGCGGAAAATCAGTCTGGCGGTGGATATTCAAGCAAAGCTGGCTGCCGGTAAGGGGCCGGGATATGAACGCTGGGCGAAGGTATTTAACATTAAGCAGATGGCCGCCGCTCTTGCCTATATACAGGACAATAACCTGACCGATTATGAGCAGTTGGCGAAGAAAGCCACCGAGGCGGCAGACCGTTTCCATGTTATTTCCGAACAGGTCAAGCAGACGGAACAGGCCATGAAAACCAATGCTGGGCTAAAGGCCGCAACGGTTCAGTATGCCAAAACCCGCCCAGTCTTTGAGCAGTATAAGGCGACGAAGTACAGCCGGAAATTCCTTGCGGAGCATGAGGCCGACCTTGAACTGTACCGGGCTGCACAAGCGGAAATGCGCTCTCTGCTGGGCGGGGCGAAGCTCCCTAAAATGGATGTGCTGAAGGAGGAAGGCCGCAAGCTCACAGCAAAGAAAAAACAGCTCTATGGAGAATACCAGAAGGCACGACGGGATATGCAGGAGATCGTCACGATCAAGGCGAACATTGACACTCTGATGGGCTACACCGAGCCGGGAAGAAAGCAGGAAAAGGAGCGTTAAGGTTATGAAAATAAGGAGCAAAGCGACGCTGACACTTCGGGCCATGTTGGCCCGAAGATACGGGTTTGGGGCGAGCCCCAACAAGCCGCCTTTGTGCCACTTGTGGCCACAGAGGCATTGCTTGCCACTTAGCGACAGCCCCTAAAATGGCGCAAAAAAACAGAGGCCCTTATTCTGGAACCTCCGTTTCTCTGGCTTTCTTAATGCCCTCGGCTGTGGCTTCTATTACAACAAGCTCTTTTTCATTCATAGAATTTAGGAGCACATCAATGTGCTTTCTGCAAGAACTTGACCTTGCCCCTCCGTCCGCATGAATAAACTGGTCAACTGAAACGTCAAACATGGTAATGAGTTTAACAAAAAGGTCGAAGCTGGGATACTGACCTTTGTTCTCAATATTCATAATGGTACGGGAGTCACGGTCTACTAATTCCGCAACGTAGGCTTGTGTCCAGCCCTTTTCTTCTCTGGCTCTTTTGAGAGCTGCCCCGAGGCCGTGAAAGTCAAACCTTCTTTCATCTTGGTTCATTCTCATATCACCCTATATCATTGTACATTTCGGGCTGGATTATGAGAATGTAATGAAACTTTATGTAAGGTAGTATTTCATTTCACTATTCACTTGTAAAATCTTGATGTAAAAGCCAACAGGCTATATAATTTATGAAGAAATAATTTTTTGAAAAATCCGTCCGCTGTAACATTTCGCGGACATTTGCCTGTTATACTATCTGCAAAAAGCAAAGGAAGTGAGGATATGAAGCAGATTTTAATTGTCGAGGACGACAGTTTTTTGAATAAGATGGTGGCCTATAACCTGACCGCAGACGGCTATGGCGTGACTTCTGCCCTAAATGCCAGAACCGCAGCCGACGCCATCCGCCAGCGGGAATTTAATTTAGTGCTGCTGGACATCAACCTGCCGGACGGGAACGGTTTTGAACTGTGCAAGCTGATAAAGCCCCAGCACCCGGATACCATCGTGATTTTCCTGACCGCCAACGATCAGGAGAGCGACCAGATACGGGGTTATGAGGTGGGCGCGGTGGACTACATCACAAAGCCCTTTGTGATTGGGGCCTTGCAGCGGAAAATCAAAGCCATGTTCGCCATGCTGGAACACCACAAACCGGCCAAGGACATTTACGACGACGGGCGGTTGTTTCTGGACTTCTCGGAGCAGACGGCTTCCTTAAACGGCAAGCCCCTGACTCTATCCCCGATGGAGTACAAAATGCTGAACCTGTTTCGTAAAAATCCCCGGCAAGTGCTGACCCGTGGGCAGCTTTTGGAAAAGCTGTGGGATATAGACGAGCGGTTTGTGGACGAACACACCCTGACAACCTCCATCAGCCGTATTCGCAGCAAGATTGAAGCCGACGGCGGCGCACCCTACATCAAGACCGTTTACGGCATGGGGTATCAATGGACGGGAGGCGAGGTAAAATGAAGTTTCAAAACCTCTCGGTAAAGCGGCTGTTTGGCCGGGTGGCAATGGAGCTTGTCCTCTCCATGTCCGGGATCACCATAGCTCTTTTTCTTGTGACAAAACAGATTGCGGTGCTGCTGACAGGCGGGGCGCTGCTGCTGTGCGCCATTGTAGGGATTTTTGTACTGACGCAGGCGTTTGGAAAGCGACTGTCGCAGTTTACCACTGACCTGTGCCAGACCTTAGACCACATGATCGCCGGAAATGAAGCGCCCCAGCGGCCAGAGGACAGCGAAACCCAGCTTGCCAGAATCGGACACCGGCTGGCAAGGCTTTACCAGATCATGCAGGAGAACCGCCGCCGGGTGGACGAGGAACGGCAGGAGTTACAGACCCTTGTATCGGATATTTCCCATCAGGTGAAAACGCCGGTAAGCAATCTGAAAATGGCGACGGACACCCTGCTGGAAAAGCCTATGGCCGAGGCAGAGCGCACCGACTTTATCCGGGGAATCCGCAGCCAGACGGATAAGCTGGACTTTCTCTTTCAGGCCCTTGTGAAAACCTCCCGTCTGGAAACAGGCGTGATCCAGTTGGACAAGAAACCGGGCCGCCTCTTTGATACCGTGGCACAGGCCATGAGTGGGATCGTGTATGCAGCGGAGAAAAAGGAAATCGCCGTGTCCGTGGACTGCCCGGAGGATTTGACCGTTTCCCATGACAGCAAGTGGACATCGGAAGCCCTCTTTAACCTGCTGGACAATGCGGTGAAGTACACCCCGGCAGGCGGGAAAATCGCTGTGTCTGTGGTGCTGTGGGAAATGTATGTGGAAATCAAAGTGACCGACACTGGCAAGGGCATTTCCGAAAGCAATCAGGCCGCTATCTTCCAGCGCTTCTATCGTGAGGAAGAAGTACACGAACAGCAGGGTGTGGGCATTGGCCTGTATCTGGCCCGCGAGATCGTAACGCGGCAGGGCGGCTATATCAAAGTGGTTTCGGAGCCGGGCAAGGGTTCGGAATTTTCCATTATGCTTCCCTTGCGTTGAGAGAAACTTTCTGCTTCGGGTCAAGTTGGCCCGAGGTGCAGAGATAAAATGAAATGTCCGAGCGTTGTAACATTTCACCTCAATTTTCAATGAATTTTTTTAGCCGCTGTAACATTTCGCGGACATTTGGGTTTTACAATACACTTATCAACAGGTAGGAAGCCTTGAAAGGAGTTTTGAATATGAGCGTTTTACAGACGATTGACCTGAAAAAGTATTACGGTACAGAACCGAACATTACCCGCGCCCTTGACGGCGTAAATTTCTCCGTGGAGGACGGCGAGTTTGTGGCTGTTGTGGGAACCTCTGGTAGCGGCAAGTCCACCCTGCTTCACATGATGGGCGGGCTGGACACTCCCACCAGCGGAACCGTGATCGTCCGGGGCGAAGAACTGGCAAAGAAGAACGATGAACAGCTTACCATCTTTCGCCGCCGCAACATCGGCTTTATCTTCCAGAACTATAACCTTGTTCCTATTCTGAATGTGTATGAGAACATCGTCCTGCCGGTGGAGCTGGACGGGGACACGGTGGATCAGAAGTTTTTGGACGAGATCATTCACCTGCTGGGGCTGGAAGATAAACTGAAAAATATGCCGAATAATCTTTCCGGCGGACAGCAGCAGCGTGTGGCGATTGCACGCGCCCTGATTACCAAACCGGCTATCGTGCTGGCCGACGAGCCGACCGGTAACCTTGACAGCAAGACCAGCGCCGAGGTGCTGGGGCTTATCAAGCGCACCAGTGCGGAGTTCCGGCAAACCGTTGTGATGATTACCCACAACAACGATATTGCCCGTCTTGCAGATCGGATTGTCCGCATTGAGGACGGCAAAATTGTGGAATAAGTAGGGGGTGGCAGACTATGACATGGCCTTTTGAAAATGATACCAGTAACATTGAAAAGAAACTGGCAAAGCGCAGTTTGCACCATGAACGGCAGCGTAATTTATTTGCAATCATTGCTCTGGCGCTAACTGCATTTATGATAACTGCGACATTCAGTATTGGCTTTAGTTACTTTGAAACCTACCAAATGCAACAAATCCGCTTAATGGGAACTACCGCAGATGCCGGAATCACAAATGTAACGGAAGAACAGTTGGTTGAGATTTCAAAATCAAGTCTTGTACTTGACGTAGGCATACAGCAGCGTTTAGGCAGTGTTGATACAGAACAACTGAGAAACGCAAGATTAGGTGTAGTATGGATAAATGATACAGAGTGGGAACACCACCGTCTTCCTACTATATCAGGTGTTGTAGGAAATTATCCGTTAAGTAAAAGCGAAATCATGTTGCCTACATGGGTGCTTGAACAGATGGGTATTTCTGATCCACAAATAGGGATGGAAATTGTGTTGTCATACCAAATTGGCGATAGCTATGATTATGTCACGGACACCTTTTTGCTGTCGGGCTACTATACGGACTACATTCCAATGCGCACAAATAATCGTGGTTATGTTTATGTTTCATCCGCTTTTAAGGATAGCTTAAATGTATCACTGGATAATAGTGTTACGGCAATGATCCGTTTTCAAGGCAATGATAATGCTGACAAAAACTGTGAAAGATTGCGGCGTGAGATTGACTTTACAGAAGGGCAAACATTTGAAATTGTACCATTAGAACAGGCAAATGGTGGAACTATTATTTTAGCTGTAATAATTTTAGCAGTTTTTATATCCTTTAGCGGCTATCTGCTGATTTATAATATTCTTTATGTCTCTGTCGTAAAAGATGTGCAATTCTATGGCCGTCTTAAAACGATTGGAACGACCCAAAGGCAGATAAAGAGAATTATCTATAAGCAGGCAATCAGAATCTCTTGTATTGGTATTCCGATTGGTCTGTTACTTGGTGCGGTTGTTTCCTTTGGCATTGTTCCTTACTTCCTGAATATGATGTATTCAACAAATTCTGATGTGGGAACAAAAGTATCTTTTTCGCCGTTTATTTTCATAGGAGCGGCCATATTTACGTTCATTACCGTTATGATTGCAAGCATGAAGCCCGCCAAAATTGCCGGAAGTGTTTCACCAATAGCAGCACTCCAATATACAGCAGCCAGCACAAAGAGCAGCGCCAGAAATTGTAGCAAAATGAAGTTGTCCAGAATGGCATGGAACAATGTCTTTCGTAATGCTAAGAGTACAACCCTTGTTTTTGCATCGCTTTTTTTCGGCCTTTCCTTGTTCCTTGTCGTCACAGGGCTATTACATGGTTTAAGCCCGGAGAATTATGTGAGCCAATGGGGAGTAAGCGATTTTGCACTCACATATAGTATCCACGAAAGAGAAGATTTAATTTCCAGCGAAATGGTTTCAGAGATTGGTCAGCTTGACGGCATTGAGAATTTGAGGTTGACCTATGCACCTTATCCTCAAGTAGCAGCAGATGTTGTATATGACGATGCTGTATTTCACGAGTTTCTTGCGTCATTAGACGGAGTAAACGGCATTGATTTTTCTGATCCGGCAAAATTAGAAAATTATCAGCAAAACTTTTTTAGCGGGGTTTTTGGAATTGACAGTGCATATTTGGAAGAAATCAATAAAACCTTAAACTTGCCTATTGACACGGCTGCCTTTGAACAAGGAAAGGTTGTGCTGCTGTCCAAAACAGTAGAAGGCCTTATTCAGCCAGGGCAGGAAATAACAATCCAGACGCAGAACGGACAGCATTCCTTTATTGTAGCGAACGGTTATTTGAATGAAGGGTTTCGAGCAGGAGGAGGCAATGAGAGAGGGACGGCTCCTGATTTGTATATTAGTCAAACAGCTTTGAAAGAACTCTTTCCGCAATATAGAGTGTTCCGCGTGGCCTTTGATACGGATGGTCAACATGACGAAAGTATACTGCAAGAATTAAAGCAAATCACCGCATCACAAGCTAACATTGATATTATATCCCGATATGAACGGCGAGAAGAAATGCAGGAATATCTCATTACAGCAAAGGTTTTAGGAACAGGGTTGTCCGTGATCCTGCTGCTTGTTGGTGTCATGAACTTTGTCAATACAATGGTTGTCAATGTAAATACTCGGCGCTATGAATTAGCTGTTCTTGAAAGCATTGGAATGACAAAGCGACAAATCAAACGAATGCTATTTATGGAAGGTTTCTATTATTGGGGTGTTTCCCTTTCCCTTGCAGTCACCATTGGAACAGCAATCTTCATCTTGCTATATATGATTTTTAGTAAAGTGGCCTATTATGCTGTTTTCTCCTATCCATTTATCCCACTGGTGCTGGTGTCTGGACTGGTGTTGCTAATCTGCCTTATTGTGCCTATATGGGTCTACAAAACTGACGTTAACCTTCCAGTTGTGGAGCGATTGCGGTTGACAGAGTGAGTTTAATCAAATAGCAAAACATCCTTAGATCAATCATATCGAAGCGGAGCAGATTTTAGCTGCTCCGCTTCTTTAGTATTTTTCAAAAAATTCTTTTGAAATGTCCGAGCTTTGTAACAATTCAGCCTGTTTTTCTGTCGAAATCAAAGACGCCTCGGACATTTGTGTAACATTTGTAGTTTATGCTTGTGGTAAATCAATTAAGAAACATCTGCCCCCACAGCGGGGAAAAGAAAAAAACCGCTGACGGGCAGAGGATTTCGTGTGCTTTCCTATATCACTGACGATACGGCGGTTTTGAGAAATCAGAGCCGCCGTTTCTTTTCGCCCCCCCTAAACCAACGACGACCTAACACCGTGTAAATCCACGGCGGCATATAGGAGGATTGCCGCCGTGTCTATCTTTGCCTTTTTTCACAGTGCCCATGACCTACATCAGTTAAAAAAAGCATAGCCCCGCCTCCGGGTTATTCCGGCTATGTATGCGAAATTTGTTGGAACCTTAACTATTATGTCATTTCATGCGTCCGTGTGGCTTCATGCCGCCCGGGCGCTTTTGCGTTCTTATGGGGCGGCTTCGGGTCATGTTGGCCCGAAGCCATTCCCCGGTGCCGCTCCCCGCCGCCTTCGTTTCGGTCACTCGTCAACCAACAACCGAAACGGAGGTCAATATGGCTATTATCAATTTGCGGGACTATTACCCGTTCTATACATCGGATTGCTTCATGGAAGTATCGGAAGAAGTTGCAGAAATGTTCAAAGAGTTTGATCGTAAAGAGGCTGCCTACCGGCTGCGTACATACCGCCACAAAGCCTACTATTCCCTTGATCGGGATGACGGGCTGGAGCATGAAGCTGTCTTTGTTGCCTTATCTCCCCATGAACTGTATGAGCGGAAAGTGACCATGCAGGAGCTTCACGCAGCGATTTCCAGTCTGCCGGACAAACAGGCAAAACGGATTTATGCTCATTTCATTCTCGGCATGACCAAACAGGACATTGCCCGGGCAGAGGGCGTCCATGAAAAAGTGGTTCGTGTCGCAATCGAGCGAGGTCTGCGGCGCTTAGAAAAAATTTTGAAAAATTCTTTGTAAGGCGTACCGATTTAGGCCGGAAAATGAAATGGCTTATGAGAGGCAAAACACTTCGGGTCACAATGGCTCGAGGTTCAGACAAGCCTCATGCAGATTGAAAATCGAATAAAAAGACACCCGGATACGAAGGGGAACGCGCTGTGTGACAGACCCGCCATGACCTCGGATTTCAGAGAATACAGTCTTTGTAAAACTGAGCGAGCGAACAGGTCCATGCCATAGGTGGGGCAAGGCTGGCTCCACCGGAACAGGCGCAGAACCCGGATACTTGCGTTTAGTCACAGTCCGAGCGTTGAAGCGGCCTTGCAAGCCGTGAGCCGTCGCAGGCAATGAGAACGCCTTGCCATCAGAATGGGGAGAGTTGAAATACTATGGGGCATGAAGCCTATGTCCGTCCGGTGTGTCTGAAATGAAGTGAAAACCTATGGGGAGCCCCCGGCAATGCTGTCTGATGATAGGCCAACCGATCCGGCGTGGCTCCCCATCTTTTCAAAAAAGGAGCACTTTATGGGAAATGCGTTTGGAATGATCCCTGGCTTGGAAACGGACGAATGGAGCAATGACGCCTGCCGCGGTTATGTCATTATGGCAATGGAGGACTGCGGATTTTCAAAGAAGGATATACGGCGTGTTGTGGGGCAGCTTTATGAAGTATTTGACCTCAACAGCGTGGAGGACGCCAAAGAAAAGTACCATTCCAGTCCTTACTGAGCTCGGGCCATATCGACCCGAAGTGGAGAAAGCTCAAAGGGCGGCACCTGCTGGGTGTCGCCTTTTGACATTTCCCCACAGGACAAGCGGGAAAGGCAGGCATATACACGCACTTTCGCAAAGGAGGTTTTCAATGACGCAAGCTGTCACTTATGAACGAGAAACAAAGTCTGTCGCATTTCAAGGGAAGATCATTGTGCTGGAAAGCCTCACGCCGGTACTTCCCCCGAAGGAGAAAGCACAGCGCAAAAAAGAAATTGAGCGTTGTCTTTATGAGGTGTTCAGAAAATATGGGGACAGATTTCCCTAATCATTCGCAACATTGTTGTCCGGGGCTGCTGATGGTATAATATAGTTGTAAGGTTGGTAGCTCCATTCCAACAAGGAAAGGAGCCCAATATGGAATTTATCAGAGAAGATTGTATTTACGCAAGACAGTCAGTAGACCGCAAGGACAGTATCAGCATTGAAAGTCAGATCGACTTTTGCAAGTATGAATTGAAAGGTGGGAGCTGCCGGGTATTCAAGGACAAAGGCTATTCCGGTAAAAATACGGACAGGCCGGAGTTTCAAAAGCTGTTGGGCGAGATCCGCAAGGGAAAGGTCAGGCGGGTCATCGTGTATAAACTGGACCGTATAAGCCGCTCTATTCTGGACTTTGCAACGATGATGGAGCTGTTTCAAGAGTATGATGTGGAGTTTGTATCATCCACAGAAAAGTTTGATACTTCGACCCCGATGGGCCGGGCCATGCTGAATATCTGCATTGTATTCGCCCAGCTTGAACGTGAGACAATTCAGAAGCGTGTCACAGACGCCTACTATTCACGGTGCCTGAAAGGCTTTCACATGAGCGGACAGGCACCATACGGTTATCAGTTAGAGCCTACTGTGGTAGAGGGTATCCGCACAAAGAAAATGGTTGCCGACCCCGTAGCCGCCGACCATGTTCGGCTGATGTTTGAAATGTACGCTGAACCGGAAACCTCCTTCGGAGATATTACCCGATACTTCGAGGAACATGACATAAAAATTTATGGCAAATCCATGTTCCGTACATTTCTTTCCCAGCTTTTAAGAAACCCTGTTTACGCACAGGCCGATTTGGAGCTGTACGAATTTTTCAAGAGTCAGGGTGCAGCGATTGTCAATGACGCTTCTGACTTTGCCGGAACAAACGGTTGCTATCTCTATCAGGGGCGGGATGTGAAGGAGGACAAGGACAGGTGCTTAAAAGACCAGATACTTGTTATCGCTCCCCATGAAGCACTCATTTCCTCTGACACATGGCTGAAATGCCGGAAAAAACTTATGGCAAATACCACCTTCCAGCAGGGACGGAAACCGAAGAACACTTGGCTGGCTGGAAAAATCAAATGCGGGCATTGTGGGTATGCTCTGAAAGCCACCCATGTACCAAACAGCACCGGATATTTCCGCTGTACCAAACGGACGGAAAACAAAGGCTGTCCGGGCTGTGGGAAAATCCGCAAAGAAGAATTTGAGCAATTCATTTTCTCGGCCATGCAGGAAAAGTTCAAAGACTTTCAGATACTCTACGGCAGGGAGGAAAAAGTCAATCCGAAACTGACAGCCTATCAAGTGGAGCTGGCACAAGTGGAGGCAGAAATTGAAAAGCTGCTGGATACGCTGACCGGAGC
Organism: Blautia sp. TM10-2; assembly: GCF_003480845.1. NCBI lineage: Bacteria > Bacillati > Bacillota > Clostridia > Lachnospirales > Lachnospiraceae > Blautia > Blautia sp. TM10-2. Next base: position 226,807 of record NZ_QUJZ01000002.1, read on the forward strand.
CAATGCGACCTTGCTTGCCTACGCTAACAAAAAAATTGAAGAACTGGACACCCGACGCCAGACCATTTCAAAGGCAATCGCTGAATTGAGCGTTGAAACCATATCTCCCCAACAGATAAAGAAGTTGTCCTATTATCTCGACAACTGGGACAGCATAGATTTTGACGACAAAAGAAAAGCCGCCGATGGTTTGATCTCTACGATCAAGGCCACCAGCGACCGTGTTCAGATAGAGTGGAAAATCTGACATTTCCGCTCTATCGCCCCTCATTTCTATTTTATCTTGTTTGTACCCCTTGTACACCGATGTTTTCATATCGTTTGCAGAAAATAATAGAAATAACGAATATAGATTTTAATAATCCAGCAGAAGTGCTTAGTGTTCGAATTGGATTGATAGCAATTCGAGTTCTTGAAGTAATGTAGAATTTTTAAGAATCTTTTGGAGAGGCAAAGATGAGATTCATAATATTAAAAATATTGGAATTGTTATAAAAGATAACGAATCACATGGTTAGTGTGGTTCGTTTTTTTGTCCATTAATCGTAAGTGCAAAATAATTCGACGGATTGTGTTGCCCCAAAAAATATCCCATAATAATCAATAGAGAATGCAAGCATTTTACTTCATCTTTTCTTGCTAGAAATGATAGATGCGAGCATTTTACTCTATTAAAGTTATGGAGGTGTGCTCATGAGAAGCAAAAGAATACCTGCCGAAGAACAATACCGTCTCATCATGGAATGCCGTCAAAGTGGATTGACAGATCATCAATGGTGTGTGGAACATGATATCAAGCCAGGAACTTTTTACAACTGGGTAAAAAGACTGCGTCAGAAAGGTTGTGTGGATTTGCCGGCGTCAACTGGACGCACCTATCGCGCACCAGAAGGCCAGGAAGTTGTCAGAGTGGAGTTTCATGATACTGACCCGATTCCTTATGAACAGCCATTAAATGTAATTCCGGCAGCTACGGAAAGGAATAACTTTTCTGTAGCAGAGTCAATGAAGCTGTCTGTAGGCAGCTTTCATCTAACAATACCAAATGGAACAGATCCTCAGCTTCTGGCTCAAACGCTTCGAATTGTGAAGGAGCTGGAATGTTAGGGGATATCACAGCCGCCGATGAAATCTATATCGTAACAGGCAGAACGGATATGCGGAAATCCATTGACGGGCTGTGTGCTATTGTAGAGGATCAACTCCATATGGATCCAAGGCGAAGTGCCCTGTATCTTTTCTGTGGAAAACGTTGTGACAGGATCAAAGCTTTGCTCTGGGAATCTGACGGATTTGTGCTGCTGTATAAACGTATGGAAGTTCAGGGCAGGTTTCGCTGGCCCAGAAATCAGCTGGAAGTAAAACAATTGACCTGGCAGCAATTCGACTGGCTCATGTCCGGGCTTGAAATCGAACAACCCAAGGCATTCAAACCTACGGAATGATCGCGTAAACGGAGGGGCTTCTCACCCTGTATCATGTCTGAAATCCCTTGTAAATGCTGGGGTTTCTGCTTCTTTTTCATTGCTTTTTATGGTATAATAAGAGCAGTGAAAAAGGAGCAGAAAACATATGGCTGGCAATTCAAAAGATTCAAAAATCCTTGCGTACAAGGACATGATCAACCAACTGAATAAGACGATTTCCACACAGACAGAACTGATCCAGTCTTTACAAAAAACATTGGAAGCAGACCGGCTGGAAAAAGAAAACCTTCGTCAGCAGATTGAATATCTCACGAAGAAACTTTTTGGTACTTCCAGTGAAAAACGGAAAGATATCGCTGGCCAGTTGAATCTTTTTGATGAAGCCGGGCAGGAAGCAGATCCGACATGGGAACAGGAACTTCCTGATGACATCACTGTTCCGGAACATAAGAGAAAAGCAAGACGGACACATGCTGATCTCTTTAAAAATGTTCCTTCCTGCGACGAGATCATTTCTCTTCCGGAAGAGGAGCGAAACTGTCCAACCTGCGGAACGCAGATGGAATGTATTGGGAAAGAATTCGTCCGCCATGAATTTCGTTTTACCCCGGCCAAGGGAAAAGTAGTAAATATCTATCGTGAAACCTATAAATGCCCGGAGTGTGCCATATCAGAGGAACATCCGGATGATCAGACATTTGTCAAAGCCCCTGTTCAGGAAGCATTGATCCCGGAAAGTTATGCATCGGAATCCGTTGTCGGATGGGCAATGCACCAGAAGTACCAGAATGGTCTGCCGTTAAACAGGCAGGAAGAGGACTGGAAGCAACTGGGTGTCCCATTAAGCCGGGCTACGCTTGCTAACTGGATCATTTACTGTGCCGAGAATTATCTCCGTCATGTTTATGATTATTTTCACCGTCAGTTACGGATGCGTAAATATCTGATGGCAGATGAAACCCGGGTTCAGGTACTGAATGAGCCGGAGCGTAATCCTGAAACGGATTCCTGGATGTGGCTCTTCCGCAGTGGAGAAGATGGACTTCCGCCGATCCTGCTCTACCATTACACAGAGACAAGGGCAAAGTTCCATGCAGCATCTTTCCTACAGGGGTTCAGCGGATATCTGGAGACGGATGGATACCAGGGTTATAATAATCTGCCGGACATCAAACGCTGCTCTTGCTGGGCACATGTGAGACGTTACTTCACAGATGCCATACCGAAAGGGAAAGAGTATGATTACAGCCTTCCGGCAGTGCAGGGAGTACAGTTCTGTTCCAAGCTGTTTGATTGTGAGCGGTACTCAAAAGCAAAAAATCACACTGCGGAGCAGAGAAAACAATTTCGTCTTGAAAAGGAGAAGCCAATACTGGAGGCATTCTGGAATT
>NZ_QUJZ01000002.1:229634-276422 GCF_003480845.1 Blautia sp. TM10-2
AAAAATCACACTGCGGAGCAGAGAAAACAATTTCGTCTTGAAAAGGAGAAGCCGATACTGGAGGCATTCTGGAATTGGCTGGATCAACAGCGCCCAAACAAGGGAACCCGTTTGGCGAAAGCGGTAAACTATGCCCAAAATCGGAAAGACACCCTGATGACCTATCTGGAAGACGGTCATTGCAGTTTATCCAACAATCTTAGCGAGAATGCAATCAGACCATTCACTGTTGGCCGGAAGAACTGGCTGTTCAGTGCCAGTCCGAAAGGAGCTGCCTCCAGTGCTATTGTGTATACAATGGTCGAGATGGCAAAAGCGAATGATCTGAATACCTATAAATATCTGACATATCTCTTATCACAGCGGCCAGACGATAAAATGTCAGATGAACAGTTGGAACAGCTTGCCCCATGGAGCGAGACTGCGAAAACGAACTGTCAAAACTAAAATAGAGTAAAACGCTTGCATCTATCATTTTGGTGCAAGCGTAATTCATGAGTAACGTAGCAATATTTTGCGCTTACCTCCTTTTATATTTGTGGAAAGTATGATACAATAATACCAATAAAAGGAGGGCTTTATATGAAAAGTAAAAGAGCAATCATTGTATGTTTGGTATTAGGAACAACTATCTGTTTTACAGGATGCCAAGGAACTGAGAAATCAGTGTCGACCGATACAACGCACCAAGATAGCAGCGGTGTAATCGAAAACAATAATGATCTATCATCAAATTCAGTAGAAACGAAACAAGAAGAAACGGAATCATCAAGCAAAAGCATAGTCTCAGATTCAAAAGATGTCGTGACTGACACCGATTGGTATGAAAATGATGGATCAAGTATAGCATCTGGAATATATATTGTAGGAGATGATTTGAAAGCTGGAAGCTATACTTTCACGAACAGGGGCGAAGATTCTTCAATGGAAATAATCATTTTTGAGACTATTGATGACTATATGGGATATTATCGCACGAGTCCCAGATCCATAATCGGAGAAGAGGATGATGCTATCCAAGCAAATTCATATTACTGCACATATGTATATCCAGATGAAACATGCTCAGTAAATATTTCGGATGGCAATGTTCTAATTATGGATCAGTCTTATGGATCTTTAACTGGCGAATCGTCTACAGGAAAAGATAAAAATATATTAAATGACGGCGAAATCCTTAAGCCCGGATTATATTCATCGGATCAAATTGAAGAGGGAACTTATATTCTGTCGTATTTAAGCAATGATGACGAGCAAGGCAGTAATATAATTCTGTTCGAAAACAACGAGCAATATAAAGAATACAATTCGACAGATAAGTCCACCATTGGTGAATATAATGAAGCAATGTGGAAAACAGCTATATATGACACGTATGTTGATGCGAATGAGCCTTGTATTATAAACTTTAAAAAAGATTCGGTTATGCTTGTGGATTATCAGAGCTGTTATATTCAGAAAGTTGATATGGACTGGTCGGAATGAAATTTATAAGAAAACTTAGGCGGAGACTATCTGTATATTTTCTAAAGAGTTCCTGGAGAAAAGAAGACAATAGAGATCAGAAAGGGGCAGATAGATATTTCGCCATTTCAATATGGCTGGCACCATCTGACAATATTTCGAAAGACTTTTTGGAAAATCTTAGGATTCGTACAAACTATATGATTGATAATATCGATAGCATTGATTGATATTTTGAGGAGTTACTCTTTATGAGTACTCCTTTTTTTTTATTGTTTAGGAGGTCTATTATGGACAAAATCAATAAGTTTTTAAAAAAGATTTTTATAGAGAATGGAGACGTTACCTACAGACTCGTATGTAAAGATGGATTTAAGATCTCAATAGGCGCATCCGTCTTTCATCACTGCGATCCATGCAAAAATAAAGCGTGGCCATATAAAAGTGTACAGCTTAACTTTCCAAGCGAATTAGATGATCTTATCAGTGATTATGTGCAAGACCCTAAAGAAATGGGTAATGTATATTCATATGTCCCAATTGATATTGTAAACGAATTGATCGAGAAACATGGTGGCATTGTCGAATAAAAATATCAAAAGAGTCTGAAGTGAAATATATTCAGACTCTTTTCTTTATTTATGGAGGAAATAAATATGTACAGTCAATATCTCGATGATCTTCCACAGTACCATTTTGAACGGGAAGATTTTGTAAAAGTATTCCGGAATGTATTCACCTCTGATGAAATATTTGACATTGAAGTCATGTGTCAGGGTGTAAAAAACACAGAAGATTTCCTGCTTTACTATGCGGATGACGAGTTTTATATCATTCATCTTGCCAGTGGTACAATTATTAATTACTACAAACACTTAGGTCGAACCAATACCTGCAATAAGGAAGGATTTACTCTTGAAGATTTGAAAGACTTTCTCCTTCTTCTCAAGGAAGACCTAAAAGACATGTCCGTATAAAATATAGAGAGGAAATAGATATGTTTACACGAGATACTATTCATGAATATTTAGAAAAATATAATCTCGGATCGGTACGGTTTACAAAACTTGCCGGTGTTGGGATAGGATCATTATATAAATATATGAATGGACAATCATTATCAAGAAAAACTGAAGCCAGAATAAGAGGTGGTCTGATCATTCTGGAAAAGCATAATCTCGTAGCACCAGAGTATAAGGCTGAATACCCAAATGACTATATCGCATGGAATAATAAGCGCATCAAATATGAAAAAGACTCGCAGAAATATGCGGAGGAGTTCAAAAGATTGTTAAAAGAAGAGCTTGAGAAAGAAACACCAGACGGCTATATTTTAACGGATCAGGCAAAACCATGCTGCGTTTGTGGGCATATGACAAATAGACTGCAGTATAACTATGAAAATTATATTTGTAGTGAAAAATGTGAAAAAACCATGAATGATATTGTTTATAAAGCTGAGAGAGATGCCATTGTATATTAAAAATATTTAAAAGAGCTAACAATATGATAAAAAATGTAAGTAAAACTGAGGTCGAGAAATTAGATGACAGAAATCTTCAGAAAGCTATCATTGGACTAACGGACGAGTTGGTCTTCGTGCATGGATATTCTTCAGAAGATGCTGCAATATTCGTCCGGAGCTGTTATTTATATATTTCTGAGCTTAAGAAAAGAAATCCGAAAGAGCCAATCAAAATTGCCCGATCTGAAAAAGAGTGGGAAGAGATTGCTGAACGATATTTCGCAAGGGATTGTATTATTCCAGCTATTAACCTTCGTGAAATGATGGAAAAACACAATTAAAATAAAGGACTGGAAAATCGCGCGACTATAAGTAAGGAGGATTAGATGGAATGATTGAATGCACTTTAGGTTTATTATGTGTACTCGGATTTCTGTATGGCGGAAATGATCCAGCTTATCTTATTGCGGCAGGTTTGTTTGCAATCGCAATTAATCTTATTTTAATGAAAAATAAGAAATAGGAGGAGGATTAGAAATGGGAAGATTGAATGATATTGTGAATGGCGATGGCGAGCTAACAAATAAGGAAACAGCAGAGATATTAAAAATACTTCTCGCAGACTATTACCTTATTAATCCGGATGCTGGAACTATTATTTATACGCTTGCGATAAAGAAGGCAATAAAGGCACTCGAACATGCCGAGAACAATGAAGCTGAATCTGTATACGATATGGCGCATGAAATCGGTGATCCATATTATGCGGATTCACCGATGAGCGTTACCGGAGCTAAGGTCGTAGATGAATATTTGTATATTAAAGGTTACGACGGAGGTTTTCCCTCATTAGAAGGATACCTCAAAGTCGATCTAAAAACCAGAAAAATTGTGAAAGAATATGGAGCATGGAATTCTCCAGTGTCTATCGAAAATGGGGTGTATGAATAGTGAGAAGATGTATCAACTTCATCAAACAGAGATATGAGAACATACGTGGAAAATACACTACATGATATTTAAGAGCCATAGTCCAAGCAAAGACTGGCTGGATGCTTTATAAAAATGAGAAAGGAAAGGAAATAGAAATGAAGAAAAATAGAATTATGTTATTTTGCGTAATCGGACTTGTTATTGGAATGCTGATTGGATGTGGAACTGGTGTTTATGCCAATTCGTTCTATTTCAGAGAAAATGATAGTCAGGGAATGTGGAGAATCGGGATGACAAATAAACTTGCTGACTATGTTGATGAGCAGACCGGTGTGCACTATTTACTCGTATATGACGAAAATTCATTAAACAGTCTTTGTCCGAGATACAACGCGGATGGCTCTTTAATGGTGGAGGAGAAGAAGTGATGGATATTTCTAATAAAGCATCGGATGCCGACTATATTCGCGAGGTTGAGAAAACCATCAATAATGTACATATGTCGGTCACCGAAACACTTGATGAATTTATATTTCAAACTATAGACGAGTTCATCCGTAGTAATTTCTGAAAAATTAGTTACTGCTGAAGAAAACAGCGCTATATTTCGTTGCGGATATTCTGAAGGATATGAGGCAGGCATTGAAAAGGGACATGCGTTAATTGAAAAAGCTCGAATGGAGGAACACATATGGCGATAGTAACTTTTAAACCAGTTTGTGAATGTGGGTACATCTTCAAACATTTCGAATACGATTATAATCCTAAACCGCCAATAAAAGTATATGCGGCTGATGCAGAAGAGGGAGATATTCATAAAGCACACTATATACATCAATCAGCGATCAGTCCTGAAAGATGCCCTAAGTGCGGTCGGCTTATTAAGGCGTTCAAAATTCCAGATACACGCGGGATTAAACTAATTTATAACGAGGAGGAAAAGAAATGATATTTTATGAAGGAGACGAGATTAGATTCAGAGGACAGTATGCCATTATCTTAGAGGTGTACGAGGATACAGAAGAATATCTGATAGAGATGGAGGATACCGGAGAGCAATCTATAATATCAGAGAAAGACATTGAATAGGGCCTTGAATAAAGGCTCTTTTGTTTTGTAACCATTGATATTGGTTGCTGAAATACAGTCGTGATATTTTTCATGTTAGTTATGTCTGGAATAACGAAAAGAATGAATGAAAAAGGCGATAAAACAACGCGAAAAGAACATAATAAAGGAATTCTAATGGAGGAAAATATACATGAAGAAAAAATTAGTAGCAGGATTTTTAGTAGTGTCTATTCTTACAATTTGTTTCACAGGTTGTGAAGGGTTGAATAGCGAAGTAAACGATCTCAATGGTTCTATCACTGGTAATACATATAATGCTTCATTTTATACGAATGAAGGCGAAAAATTCATGGATATGAGTGGGCAGAAAATTGACTTGGACTCAAATGTTATAAAAGAAGAAACGTATTCAGACGGCAGTTGGGGCTATACGAAAAAATTATCCAGCGTAGTTACGGTTACAATTGATGGTAAGGAAGTGGAGAACTGCGGTACTACAATGATCTTTGCGGAAAAGGGATTAAATCCTGATGTGGATTTTCAAAGTCCAGAAGTAATTAATAGTAAAACTGATGGTAGTCTTGGAGAGAATGTTATTATTGCAAGCGTTGTCAATAGATTTAAGAATTATTTCGGTAAGGCTCGTGTAGTCGTCATCCAGTCTCAGCTTGGTGATCCGATTTGCGCTTATTCTGGTGATAGTGTGTATTATGAGGTATGCGAAGATCTGCCGAAAACGACAAAATTAATGATTGACGGAAAAGCACTTTATATTCATAGAGCTAACTTTCAGATTATTGACAAAGAATTATTGGACTAATAGCAAAAATATACCGAAATTGTATAGCTTGCCGTTCTGTAACAACGGACGAGAAGGGACGAAAATATGATATTTGTGATTGATAAATTAAAATACGACACTGATAAAATGGAGTTAATCTCAGAAAAATGCAAATATAACTATCCTGGATATTTTCTTGGGAAAAATGTCTCATATAGCGCCAAATCCACAAAACTGTATAAGACTAAAAAAGGACATTGGTTTCTGACTTACGAAAAAGATGTATCAACATATGGCAAGGTTCTGACGGAAGATGAGGTAAAGGAACTATTGATAAAATCAGATCTTGCGAAATACGAAGAGCTTTTCGGAGAATTAGAGGAGGGATAAAAGATTTTGGAAGAGAATTGTAAAGTATAACATTTACTTTTGATATTTTGATGGATATTTATGAAATGGTCGATGGGTAAAAAATCTGCCATATTCTGAATTAATTATTTGGAGGGATTTCTAATGAAAAACTGGATTAAAAAGATGAATGAGATGTTTGAAGCCAATGAATGCACGAATAACAAGCGTGTGACTGTAGACTATTGTGAAAATGCAGAATGTATCTTTATTAATGTATGCGGCAGCACGGCAGTTATCAAAGATATTGATAGATTTACAGATTATGGTTTGATGATGGAATGTCTGAAAGAAGTTCAGGACCTTTATTCGGTATGTCCATGTTAAGCGAGAGTAGGAGGTATGTCAAGTATGGAATATATGAATAAGGTAATTTTATTAGTATTTTGTCACTTGGTTGGTGATTATGTTTTACAAAATGATTTTATTGCAAAGACCAAAGGAAGTAATTGGTATCATTTGTTCGTACATTGTGCGTTGTATTGTTTACCATTTTATCTTGCCTTTGGATTAACTTGGCAGCTTGGAGTTGTTTTTGTGACACACTGTATTATTGATCCGCTAAAGGCGAGATATCAAAAAATATCATATGTAACTGACCAAGTTTTGCATTATTTTGTATCACTCGTTTACTTTTTATAGGAGAATAAATGGGTAAAGTAAAAAGAAAACAACGACTGCAATCTCCTTGGTGGTGGACATTAGACAATGATAATCAGTATGTTTTATCGTTGCTTTGAGAAGGAGCTAAAATAATGGAAAAGACAATGTGGAAAATATTGCTGGTAGCAAACCTTGTATGCATCATGTTGTGTATCATATTTAAAAAGTTTGATGTTGCATTTATGAATCTCATAGCAGCTATTATGGACTGTTTGAATATATTTTGGGATGAATAGGAGGATTAGCATATGAAAGATAAGTATGATGTTATTTTAAAGGAGAAGCCAATCGATGAAGGGCTTGGAAAAACTGAAATAATAGAAATGCTTTCTAATCTAAAAGATGAGGAAATTATTCCATTAGAAATCGAAGCTACGAAGACTGATTCAAGTGCAATGGGATTTATTACATACCAAGCGGTAGAAATGTTAAATTTTTATTATAAAGAAGGATCTAATTTTGGCAAATTTATTATCGAAATTCTTGAAGATATGAGCAAAGAAAATAAAGATTGCCATTATAAATTCGGAGTGCTTGATATTTATATGGATCGATAGGAGGATTTATGGAAACACATGGATATCATCTTGGGACAGTAGAACCTGATATTATAAATGGTTCTACTATAAAAATTGGAGAGACTTATAGCCTTTTGATATTCGTAGACTATCATTTTAATTGGTTTCAGAAGAAAATGATTAAATGGTGCTTTGGATTCAACGTGGAAGACTACAGGAGGAATGAAGATGGAAATTGTTAGTGATATGATTATCAAATTTACAGCCGATGATATTTCGGATATGCTTTTTGAAAAGATTCGGAAAAATATTCCGGACATTGATATTCACCAATATGAATATGAAATCATAACTCCTTTAAATGGCATTGTGATACATTGCAGACCAGTCAACAGAAATCAAGGAGGATGATGTGGAATGAACGTTAATAGATATATAGATATCGAGCTTACAGAGGAAGATGTTAAAAAGATAATAGCCGAATTTATAAATAAAAAATACGGCGGCACGATTAATGTGGACCAATACGATATCGAAATACATGTCGGGATGCGAGAAAGAAACTTTACAGAGGAACCATGTTTTGAAGATGCCGTTGTGCACTATAGATTTGGCGCGGAAGCGAGGATAAAAGAATGAAAACTGATATTATGGAATATGTCGAAAAGATTTGGAGTGCTGCACCTCTGACGAATAGTCAGAAAGAGTTTCTTAGAGATGCATACGAAGCAGCAGACAATAACATGCAGTTTATTTATTGTTCTCCGCGTAATCAAAATAGATCATACTTGATAACACTTATGGCTTTGGCAACTATTTTAATCGCTGAGGAAAGAGGAGTTCTGAAAATAACTGATCGTCAATATTCTAAAACCCCTATTATAATAGGAAGAAACTCATTCAGAAAGGAATAAAATTATGATAAAGACAAGAGAAGATTCGAGGATTGAAGTTTGGTCAGATCAGTATATCAATAATCCAACCCATAGGAAAGATGAGGATAGAGATATGGTGATTATTCAGATGGAGTATGTGGAAAGTGGCAACTTTATAGTTGAGATTATACCCAAGAATAATATTACACAAATGGTTCCTCTCAAAGAAATAATTTGCAATATTAAAGAGGAAATCGATAACAGCTTCTGGGATAGTTATAAAACCAAAGAGGGTACATCAATCAAGATAGATGTTTGCCATGTGGAAGAGTGGTTTAACGAATACAAGGAAATACTTCGCAAAAGATATTCGGGAGATAATAAATAGGAAAGGAATGGAAAACATGATCATTGATATTTACATGTGCTATAAAACAAGCGATGAGTTTCTATATTATACAAAGCGTCTTCTCGAAGTTCCTGGTTGCACCTATCTTGTATATCGTCCAATGTTTAATGGGTACGAGTTTTATTTTCATACGCAGAATATCCTAGTCAGAATACTTTATTTACCGCCAGTGGTCTGGTTTGACGGATCAGCAAATTTCCCAGATTATTACTATACGAATAATTCGGTCACAGCGGCTACACTTCAGTTTATACTTGAAGGTAGGTCATGTGTTTGCTTGGGATCATTCAATGATATTTTAAAGATTCTTAATGGGCAGAAAGAATAGCCGCGTTATTTACATAGACTCTAATGAAAGGAGTGATTATATTATGGCAACGATGGTGGCTAATTTCACATTTAAAGGATTGGGTGCTTCGGTATTAGGAGAGCAGGTTAAAAATTATCTTATTAAGGAGTTCGTGGCACGGCGAAATGTATTTGTCGATCTGGTTAATCCTATGTATGAAAAATGGAATAAAGAATTTTATGAATTATATCCCGGAAAGAATGGATATTATTTAGAATATTCTAAATTTATTTGTGAAAAACATAGGGAACCGTTGAGAATAGCTAACGCCAAAGACATATGGCTCAATGAGGTTGAATTACGATCTGATATTACTGAATGTGGCGAGATTTATGGATATGTGAAAAATCTTGAAGTGGCGATTTATGTATCACTTAATTGAGATTAAGGCTCAGCGCTGAAAATGCGTTGGGTCTTTTCTTTTTATAGAAAAATGGAGGATTGATATTATGGTTATTAATATTTATACGAATGCCAATAATTTAAAAAAATTTTATTTAGGAAAACTTGTTCAGCAAAAGTGTGGCAATTTCGAGGTTGATGATTCTAATGGATTTACTAAAATTATTTGGCCAGAGAAGCAGGTTACGATTATGATTTTTCCAATATTGCCCAAATATTACAAAATTGCTGTTCCAACTTATTTCTACGTAGACGAGTACGAGTTGAATAGTGACGATGTAAAAATCTATCTGGAATCAAAAGACTGTATCTCACTGCCGTCATTTGGAGATGTGCTTAAATTATTGAAAACAGGTAAAACTTGTTTAGAAAAACTAAAAGAAGATGAATTACAAGCCAGAAGAACCGATGAATTTGATGGAGAATGTCTTACGGTTGACTCTTTGAAGACATATTTAGAGAAATTATCTGAGGCTGGCCATGGCGATGCGATGATATTCATGGGAAAAAGTGCACCTATTCATCGTGATGCTTTATGTTTTGAAGGAATATTTAATAGGTTAACTATATGTAACACATATTATGATCGAAAATTGGCAGATGCTACGGAACGTGCGAAAAATGATCTGCAGCGAGTTATTACGACATATTTGGCTGATTGTTATGATGCTGGGATTTGAAAGGATTGATATTTTATGAGCAAATACACGAAAGCCCGAGAGATTATCGAGAAGGAGATTCAAGACAATATAAAGACCGTCGATGGATATTGCGAATACTGTAAAGACATGCCAGATGATGTATGGCAAAAACACAATCATCTTTTTCAAACAGAAGGACTAATGTATACAAACCAGGTACTCAAATCGATGCTAAAGCGTACCGATTTTTCAGCGGACGAAAATATGAATAATAGTATGCGATATGTAATGCTTATTGAAACATTCGAAGAAGTTCGCAAGCAAGCAGCGATAGATGCCAATTCGATATATGGGTGTGGACAAAATATTGAGAATTTATACTATCAAAGAACAATGTTTATAGTTTCATATGTGGCAATGCAACTTAACAAGATTTATATGAAACTATGTAATATATCAGAGGAGAAATAGTTATGATTTTAAAAGAAACTATTGATGGAAAAGAGATTAATATTATTAAATCATCCGGATACAATGATGGATATTATTGGGATATGAATGCTACAGTTATTTTTAATGGTAACATATATACAATTATCGATAGCGGATCTGGATCTGGGTGGGATTTATGCTACACGGGTGTGAAGAAAGGGAATCTTGATCGACTGTATGGGCATGATCAGCTCGAAGATCTTGATGAACTCGAAGATTTTATTAACGAAATCCCAGAACTTTTGCGGAAATTCATAAACTCGGGTGCGAAAGAAAGCTGGGAAGATATTCAGGATGAAGATTTCGATTATCATATTTCTGTCGATGGTAAAGAAATTGGAGGACATGGTGAATTGGAGGATTGATGTTTCGTGAAGCAGAAGTCAAATGTATATAGAATTTGTGAATGTTTATCTTGTGTATTTTTCAATTTATGTGAAAACACCATAGAACATCCGCATGAGTATCCTGACGGAAGTTGCAAACAAAAAGATATTTTTAAGAAAATATTGATTGAGAGTGTGGAGGATATTGTAAAATGATCAGAATTAAGACCTATGGGAAATTTCATGATAGAATCAGAGGAGAATTATTCGAAAGTGAATGCAGTTGTGGCTGTAAATTTCAATATGATTATAATTACCCGATGTTAGAGCATAGTGATATGAGAAGTGGCGTGGTTGGACATTATTTATTATGCCCTGATTGTGGACAACCTCTTGCTGATATCTATGATTCAGATGGGAATATAATCGCGCGTGCTTCCGTGAATTATAGGGAAGGATATTTTAGATTATTCAATAATTGTTGTGATGATATTTTGCTGAAAGGGGATAGTATTGGAAGAGATAAAACGAAAGCGTGGTAGACCTATAAAAGGGCAGAGGAAAACTAGACAGTTGAACGTCAGGGTTCCCGAAGAATTTTATGACGAATTCGTAAAATTATGCGCCATCGATGGAGAGACACAAGCAGATTATATTATGAAAAGCGTGAGAACTATGGGAAATCTTACACGATTTAGAACAACTGAACATAATAAAAATGAGCTGCCGGATGATATTTACGATCAATGGAGCGATAATTTAGAGGGAGATTTTGACGAGTGACGTGTATTTTTGTATAGCAGAAAATAAGGAGTCAATGATTTTTGTATAGCAGAAAATGCCAAAATCGGGTTATTTTTGTATAGCAATAAATCATTTTGGCTAAAAATTTTTATTTTTCTTATTTTGTATAAGGGAAAAAATTAAAATAGACTTTAAGAAATTAAAATAGAGTTTAATTTTTACTTTGAAATGAAATAGGAACTGTGAAAAATTTTTATTTTTGTATAGCAGAAAATAAATCATGAGAAAGGCGAGCAAAATGAAAAAAGGAAAAGATTATTGGGGACCGGTATTTGATTCATTTGTTGAGGAATATCCGAAACTTGCGGAAGATATTGTTGATTGGTATCCAAGTGGTCAAATGGAAATAGCACTAAAGACGGGGGGCGGCAAAAGATATATTTATGATTTCATGAGCAGAAGCATTTATCTTATATTTGATGAAACCGAAGGCATTGAACTGTCAGAGGAGGATTTCAATCAGCGTTTTTCTGAAAGATTATATTACAAGCTTATGAGGGTTGGAATGACTCAATATGAGCTTTCACGAAAGACTGGTATATCGTCAATTATGATAAGCAGATACTGCACCGGAAAATCTATTCCGACAGTTTATAATTTGCTGAAAATTATGAAAGCTTTGAAGTGTAGCATTAATGAATTAATCTATGGTTAATATTTTGGAGGTTGATAATATGAACACATCATTTATTCCATATGATATTCGATCTAAACAATGGAATATGGAAAGAAAAATTAAAAAACAATTATTTGACCCAGATTTTGATTTTTTTAAATATGTATACAAGAGCAACGTTACGAGAAGTTATGATTGCATTATTTCCGTATGAATCTATGATAAATTCAGCAGGAAGAGCATTTTGTGGTATGACAAAAAAGAGAATGTATAAACACTTATTAGGCTATGCGGTGTTAAAAGGGTGGATTGTTTTACCATATTATTATGAGTAAAAGAAAACCGCATTTCAAGGAGGTTCTATTTTATGGTTATGATAAGGCAAAGATGTAACAAATGTGGAAGACATCTTTATTCTGCAAATAACATGCGATTTTGTATATGGTGTAATTTGATTCATTAAAAGAGGTTTGATTATGGTATGTACATTTGATCCTGCAATTGAAAAATAAGAAATATTTGGGTCTGGGTTTAAATACTCAGGCCCTTTTATTTTATTCGCGAAAAAAACATAGCCTATTATGAGGGAGAGGGACATAAACCTCTTCTTTTTATTTCGCCACAAATAACCAGAATATTCGGAAGGAGGAGCGAGTGGAAGAAGAACAGTGGAAACCCGTTGGAACCAGCGATGTATATCAAGTTAGTGATGCTGGAAGAGTTAAAAACTCAAAGACAGGTCGTGTTAAAACTATTTCTTATGATTTTCAGGGTAATGCTATGGTGTACCTTTATGAGAATCATAAAAAGCAAAAGAAAAAAGTATCACGATTGGTCGCTGAATCATTTTTGCATGGAGATGTCATGTCATCTTATATTCATTATAATGATGGAAGCAAAAAGCATGTCGGTGCAAACAATCTTACCTTAGAGCCGAAAACAAAGGGTAAGAAAATTAGAGTCGTGGAAACAGGAGAAGTCTACGACTCGATATCTGAAGCCAGCAAATGCATTGGTCTTAGTAGATCAAGGATCAGCAGATGCGTCGGCTATCCATTTAATTCTAATAAGTTCGGATATCATTTCGAATTTATCGAGTAATTAAGTCTAAATCTATATTCACATCCTACGCACCACCTACCCCGTGCGCTTTAAAAACATACCCTTTTATGAGAAGAAGTTGCTTGTTGGCACTTTTTATTTTGGCATATTGTAGCGGAATTTGGGCTACCTTTCCTCCCATCCGTGAATTTTAATCATTTATATTTCATACCTTCGCTTTGAAAGATAGAGAACATCAGTCGCCAAACGAAAATATGCCAGAGCAGCTTCTTTATATTTTGGGCCTTTAGCTCAGTTGGTTAGAGCATCCGGCTCATAACCGGAAGGTCCTGGGATCGTGACCCAGAAGGCCCATATGTTTTTAAGGAGGCTCCGTTATGTTAGAGAGTAAATTTCAGGCAAATCTAATTAAAGAGTTAAAGAAAGAATTCCCAGGATGTATGGTACTGAAAAATGACAGTTCATATTTACAGGGAGTTCCTGACTTGCTCATTCTCTATAGAGATAAATGGAGCACGCTCGAGGTAAAGAAATGCGCGACGGCTAAGCACCAGCCGAATCAGGACTATTACGTGAATAAGATGAACAAAATGTCACATTCAGCATTTATCTATCCTGAAAATAAGGATGAGGTGATGGCTGAGCTTCGACAAAGATTCAACGAATAAGGAGGATTATCTACAATGATTTTCAATAATCATTCGGATCTTAGAGGTAAACACGCATTCCTTGCACCCTCACAGCCTTATTGGCTGAAATATACAGAAGAAGAATTACTTCAAAAACGAGTAAGTATATATGCCCCGGCAATGGGTACATCTCTTCATGAATTGGCAGAAACACTTATTCGTAATAATTTAAAACTTAAAAAAGGAGATAGATTAACTGTCTTATCGCATGTTCTTGGTGATGGAATTCCTAGAGATGTTATTGATATGGATCGCATCTATGAGAATTTTTTGAATTACGTTAATGATGCTATCGGATTTAAGCTTACTCCGGAACAGCCATTATATTATTCAAACCATTGTTTTGGAACAGCGGATGCGATTTCTTTCAGAAATAATTTTCTGAGAATTCACGACTATAAGTCTGGAACTCAGCCAGCAAAGATGGAGCAGTTAATCGTATACGCTGCTCTTTTTTGTTTGGAATACAAAGTGAAACCGGGAGAAATCGATAAAGAACTCAGAATCTATCAGAACAATGAGATTTTATATCACAAGCCAACGACGGAAGAGCTTCTTAAGACGATGGACGAAATCGTTCGAAAGAGCGAGTTTCTGGATAAAGTAAGCGAGGGGGTATATTAACATGAGTTCGATTGCAGATGAGATATTATCATATTTTGGCATATCCGACAGAGAAGATGACTATCTTGAGCATTATGGCACACCTCGCCACAGCGGAAGATATCCGTATGGATCAGGTGAGAATCCATATCAGCATTCTGGTGATTTCCTTGGAAGAATCAGCGAGCTCAAGAAAGCCGGTTTTACATATACCGACGATGATGGGAAAGTTTGGACCGGTGACAATGCGATTGCAAAGTCAATGGGCCTTACCTCTACCGAATATCGTAGACAGGTGAGCTGGGCTGGATATGAAAGACGTCTCGATCAGGTTCAGAGAGCAAAATCACTCAAAGCGGATGGACTTGGTGCCACAGAGATTGGAAAACAGATGGGATTATCTGAATCGACCGTAAGGTCACTTCTGAATCCAAGTTCTGAAGATCGGATGAATCAGGCAATGAATACGGTAAACTTTCTTAGAGAAAAGCTCAACGAAAAGGGTATGCTCGATGTAACATCGGGAGTTGAAACATCTCTTGGAATTTCCAAAGAACGCCTGAATCTTGCCTTGGATTATCTTGAAAAAGCTGAAGGTTGTCCCGTATACACTGGCGGAATTCCACAGGTAAATACGAAAGGTCAGCAGACAATCCAGAAAGTTCTCTGCAAGCCTGGGACGGAACATAAAGAAATTTACGATTATAGCCGGGTAAAAACGATCGAAGACTATGAATCGCAGAATGATGGGGAAACTTTCCATAAAAAATTTACATACCCAACAAGTCTTGATTCGAAGCGCCTTATGGTCCGCTATGCGGATGATGTAGGAAGCGATGGATTCAAAGGTGTTGATAAAGATGGAGTTATCGAGCTTCGTAGAGGTTGCCAGGATTTATCTCTTGGAGATTCCAGATATTCGCAGGTTCGTATTCTTGTAGACGGAACCCATTATCTTAAAGGTATGGCGGTATACTCTGATGATTTGCCGGACGGTGTTGATGTTGTATTCAATACGAATAAAAAGCGAGGAACCCCGGCTCTTGGCGATAAGACAAGCACTGTTCTTAAGCCGATTAAAAAAGATGATCCTGACAATCCGTTTGGCTCAGCCATCAAAGATGCGGACAAGGGTGGCCAGTATTGGTATACGGATAAAAAGACAGGGAAAGAAAAGCTTGGCCTTATCAATAAAAGAGCTGATGAAGGCGACTGGGATGAATGGGCAAACGCAATTCCATCTCAGTTCCTTGCAAAGCAGTCGCTCTCGTTGGCTAAGAAGCAGCTTGATCTTGCTAAAAAAGATAAGCTTGCAGAGTTTGACGAGTATATGTCAATTACAAATCCGACTATCAAAAAGCACATGCTTGAGAAGTTTGCGGATTCCTGCGATTCAGCGGCCGTACATCTGAAAGCGGCAGCGCTTCCTGGACAGCGTTATCATGTCATAATTCCGATCAATACCTTAAAGGATAACGAAGTGTATGCTCCAAACTATGAGAATGGAACAAAGCTTGCACTCATTCGTTATCCACATGGTGGTCGGTTTGAGATTCCAATCCTTACTGTCAATAATAAAAACGCGCTTGCAAGAAAAATGCTTGGTACTGATGTCGTTGATGCGGTAGGAATTAATCATAAGATAGCAGATCAGTTGTCGGGAGCGGACTTCGATGGTGATACTGTCATGTGCATTCCTACTCATGATCCAAAAGGAAAGGTCAAGATTCTTAACAAACCACCGCTTAAGGAACTTGAAGGATTCGATCCGAAATTGGATTATGGCGGAACAGTAAAAGTTGATGCCGATGGAACAGAACATTACTATCGGAATGGTCATGAGTATCCTAAGATGAAGAATACCGGTATTCAGATGGGTGTAATTTCTAATCTTATTAGCGATATGACTCTCGCAGGAGCGACTGATAGCGAGCTTGCCCGCGCGGTAAAGCATAGCATGGTTGTTATCGATGCTGAAAAGCATAAGCTTGACTACAAAGCGAGTGAAAAGGATAACAATATTGCCGCCCTTAAGAAAAAGTATCAGGCTCATATTGATGAGAATGGTAATGAAGTTTATGGTGGTGCTTCTACGATTCTGTCAAAGGCGAAAGGACAGGCAAGTGTTGATAAAAGACAGGGATCATACCATATAAACATCCCCGGTAGCAAAGATTACGACCCATCCAGGCCAGATGGGGCTAAGATATGGAAGACGGCGGAGGATTTATACTACCCAGACCGTACCTATGATAAGAAGACCGGCATCATGACTGTTAAAACCACCACAGGAAAGACTATACAGTACGATGTTAAAGATGCAAAAGCATATGCCAAGTATAACCCAGTAGAGAAGAGAGACCCGGCTACTGGAGAGGTATCCTATACCAGTGGAGATGGGACCATTGACTACCGGGTTAAAAAACGTACGCAAGTTAGCACGAAGATGGCAGAGACTGACGATGCTTATACCCTAGTTTCGAAGTATAGACACACGATGGAACTTGTTTATGCAGACTATGCCAATGAGATGAAGAACCTCGGCAACAAAGCTCGTATCGAAATGGTGAATACTGGAAAGATTCCATATTCGTCAACAGCAAAGAAAACATACGCTGTCGAAGTTAAATCTCTTATGGATAAGCTTGATAATTCTGATCTTAATAAGATTAAAGAAAGATCGGCGCAAAGAAAAGCAAATGCTGAGATTTCAACTAAGAAAAAAGCATACTTTGAGGCAAACGGCGAAGAACTTAAAGGCGAAACACTTAGAAAACTGAGTCAGCAGGCATTGAATAAATATCGACAGGAAGTTGGTTCTATTTCAAGAAGAGATAGAAACATTGAGATCACTGATAAGGAATGGGAAGCAATTCAAGCTGGAGCAATAAGTGAGAACACTTTGAAAAGAATTCTTGCTGCAACAGACATTGACAAGCTTCGTCAGCGTGCAACACCAAAACTTGTCAATACTTTGAGTCAGGCTCAGATAAATAGGGCTAAGGCAATGGCAGCATCTAATTATACATTAGATGACATTGCAAAGAAACTTGGTGTTTCACCATCAACAATTAGTAAACATTTGAGAGGAGTTGTGTAATTGATGACAGAATCGAAAGTTATGTTGACAACAATCGATAATCCTTTTGATCCCATCGAAGACTTCTCTTCTTGGAGACAGTTTGACGAGGAAAAAGGTTACTATAGTTTAGCTTATTTAGCCAGAATTGCCAAACTTAGCGATGACATGTCACAAAAAGAAGAGGATAACGAAATCGAACGAGCGATTGACGAAATTATTCTCTATAACCCACTTGGGATCTATAAAAAAGTGAAGCACGATGTTCCATTTATAATTTAGACAAGGGGGAGGGGTCTGTAAAATTACCCCCCCTCCTGCATCGCGCGGGTCTTTAAATTTTCCCCGGCGGGTTAATTGATATTTTGGGCCTTGGTTCCTCCAGGGCCTTTCCTATACGGTATTTAATAAAGTCCATGATGGCGTAGGCGCTACATTTTTCTTTTGCTTTGATTTAATGGTACATAAATTCTCCTTTCATAATAATCTGGTTTTGTGCGCTATTGTGGACCCTATTAAGTATCGTATAACTGACAAAAAGTCAGATGAAACAAATAGTAATCACTAGAGAGGAGGCATTAATAATGCCTAAAGTAACGTCAAACTCATCCGAAAGATCTAAGAAGATGAGACCGGCATTATCTCCAGAGGCTCGTGAGAACCAGATGATAGCTCTTGCAGTCGATCTGGCAGAGCGTCAGCTTATAGAAGGAACTGCCTCTTCTCAGGTAATCACTCATTTTTTAAAACTTGGAACGACGAAGGCAGAACTTGAGAAAGAGAAACTTAAAAAGGAAACGGAATTATTAAACGCAAAGACAAAAGCTGCAGAATCGGCAGAAGAGGTCAAAGTTCTCTACGAAAATGCACTTAAGGCTATGCGCAATTATTCTGGTTATGGTGATCCTGATGAGTATAGAGATTGAACCGCATATCATTAGAAAATATTCGGAACTCATAAAATTGCCGACGTTCAAAGAAAGATTTGAGTATTTGCGGTTAGATGGGCAAGTTGGGGAGGCTACATTCGGTTTTGATCGGTATGCAAATCAGAAATTTTATAGATCTGAAGAATGGAAGAGAATTCGAAATCAAATCATCATGAGAGATAACGGTTGTGATCTTGGACTTGATGGATATGAAATATACGGAAAAATACTTATACACCATATGAATCCGATATCCTTAAAAGATATAGAGTCAGCATCTGGTTATTTGCTAAATCCAGAGTATTTAATTTGTGTTACGCATGATACGCATAATGCAATTCACTATGGAGATGACAGTTTTCTGGCGGCAGAAGTACCCGAAAGAAGAAAAAACGATACTTGCCCATGGAAGCACTAATATGGGAGGTGAAATATGGAAAGTATCTTAACTTCAGTAAAGGAAATGCTTGGAATCACAGAAGACTATGATGTATTCGATACAGTAATCACGATGCATATCAATAGTATCTTTATGATTCTCAGGCAGATGGGAGTCGGACCTAAGAACGGTTTTAGCATCAAAGATGCGACCTCGACATGGAACCAGTTTCTTACGGATAACGAGGATTATGAGTCTGTAAAAACATATGTCTATCTGAAAGTCAAACTACTTTTTGATCCGCCGCTTAGCACAGCGGTAACTGAAGCAATCAAACAAATGATTACCGAACTTGAGTGGAGACTTAATTTCGAGGCTGAACTGAATGGGGGAGAAAATCAAAATGTATAATAACGAACTTTACCATCATGGCGTAAGAGGGCAGAAGTGGGGAGTCCGACGATATCAGAATGAAGACGGTTCTCTAACGAATGCCGGACAGAGACGATATGCGAGAGACGCGCGTGAAAAAGAATTTAATGAATATGATAACTCGAGTGGAAAATACTATAAAAAATCCAAAAAGAACGGACGAACCGATCTTGAATTTGATGCAAAACGTTATGTAAAAGAAGATGCTGAGCGAACTAGGCGCTTGGTGGATTCAGGCCGAAATCTTTCTGGAGATTTAAAACGTGCAGTAGATACATCAACTAAAAACCGTAAAATTCCAAAAATGGACCTTGCGAGCATGACTGAACAGGAGATGCGATCACAGATAAATCGTGCAATGCTGGAAAGACAGTATAACGATATATTTAATCCACAGAAAGAGTCGAAGGGTCGAGAGTACGCTAGCAGAACACTTGAAACTGCTGGCAATGTTTTAGCGGTCACGAGCTCTGCCTTAGGAATTGCATTGGCGATAAAAGAACTCAGGGGGTAATTGCCGATGGAGGAGCTTTATCATCACGGTATAAAAGGACAGAAGTGGGGAGTTCGGCGATATCAGTATGCGGATGGCTCCGTCACCCCGGCTGGGGCTAAACGATACTATACAAACAGAAATGAGCCGACCATAAAGAGGGTTAGCTCTTTGGCCGGCATGAAGGCAACTGAACTTACCAATATAGCCAAAACCAAAATAACGGGCAAGCAATATGTCGACACATATTTGAAAAAAGGAACCACGTTTCAAAGAATACAGAGCAGCAAAGATTTCGAAAACTTTGCTTTTTATGCAACATATAAGAAAAGCGACTCAGATAAATACATAGGCTTATTTGGTAAAAACCTTACAAGTAGAGCAAATTCTTCAGCAAAACAGGCAGAAAAGCAGGCAAAGGCTTCTGGAAGGGAAAGTGATTTAGCAAATGCAAAAGCATTACGATCATATAGTGATAATATGAAAGTTTATCAGCTAAAGATTACTTCAACTAAGAAATTACGAGTTCCATCAGATGAGAACGCGGGATATATAACAGCTAGTTTACTTAAAGACAAAGAATTCAAAAAGAATGTAGTAGCATCTATTGAAGATTCTAAAAGTAAAATGAGACGAGGTCAACAACAAATTTTATTCAAGCAAGCCCAGAATGCTTTGCAAAAAGATCCTGCAAAGATGTCTAAAAGTGAAAAAATAGCAGTTTATAAAGCTTTAAATCTTTCGCTGACAAATCACAATTCGCAGGAAGTAGCTGCTCAGGATAGATTCTATTCAGAATTAAAGAAAAAAGGCTATAATGCATTGTTGGATTATAACGATAAAGAATATTCCAGTTATCATGCAAAACGACCAATGATTGTGTTTGATACCGATTCTGTGAAATTACAGTCAGTATCTGAAACAAATCCTAAAATAGTAAGTCAGATGTATAAAAAATATAATGCTGAAAGAATCGCAAAAGAAACAGTAGCTAATACATTAGGCTTGATCACAAAGATGGGCAATAAAACAATATCGGAATGCAGTTCATATGTAGAACTTAAAACCAAGGATTATTTAAAATAAGCCTGGGTATATCTTTGCTAACGGAATTAAGAAACAATAAATGAAGTAGGTGAATTAAATTATGGCGTTGTCAAACACTGCAACTCCCAAATACTATGGGCGTTTCAGAGACGCCGTAATTAGAGGAGAAATCCCCATCTGCAAAGAAATTGAGATGGAAATGAATCGAATAGATGATCTTATAGCAAACCCTGGAATTTGGTATGACGACCAAGCAATCCAGGGCTTTATTAATTATTGTGAGAATGAGCTCACATTAACTGATGGCGAAGATTTACATTTACTTGATTCATTTAAACTTTGGGCAGAACAAATTTTCGGATGGTATTACTTTGTTGAACAAAGTGTATATGATCCAGATGAAGGACAATACGTTAGAAGATCAGTTAAAAAGCGGCTCATTAATAAGCAATACTTGATAGTCGCTCGAGGCGCCGCGAAGTCCATGTACGCATCATGCATTCAGAGTTATTTCTTGAATGTTGATACTACGACAACCCATCAGGTAACAACTGCGCCAACGATGAAACAGTCGGAAGAAGTATTATCGCCAATCAGAACTTCAATCACGAGATCACGAGGGCCATTGTTTAAATTTTTAACAGAAGGATCTCTACAGAATACAACAGGCTCCAGAGCCAACCGGCAAAAACTTGCGAGCACTAAAAAGGGTGTTGAAAATTTCTTGACAGGTTCCTTGCTTGAGATAAGACCAATGAGCATCGATAAGCTTCAGGGACTTAATAGCAAAATCAACACCGTGGATGAGTGGCTTTCTGGAGATGTCCGCGAGGATGTAATTGGAGCGCTGGAACAGGGCGCTTCTAAGAACGATGATTATTTGATCGTCGCTATCAGTTCAGAGGGAACTGTACGAAACGGCAGTGGCGATACAATCAAAATGGAATTATCAAAAATTCTTAGAAATGAGTATACCAATCCCCATGTCTCGATATGGTGGTATAAGCTGGATTCAGTAGATGAAGTTGCAGATCCTGCTATGTGGATCAAGGCGAATCCGAATCTCGGAAAGACTGTTAAGTACGAAGTATATCAACTTGATGTTGACAGAGCCGAACAGGCTCCTGCAACGAGAAATGATATACTTGCAAAACGTTTTGGAATTCCAATGGAGGGATTTACCTATTACTTCGCATATGAAGAGACTATAGTTCACAGAAAGAGAGACTACTGGAGCCTTCCATGTTCTTTGGGTGCGGATTTATCTCAGGGTGATGACTTTTGTGCGTTTACGTTCTTATTTCCATTGAGAAATGGAACTTTCGGAATCAAAACTCGAAACTATATATCTTCATTGACCTTGGCCAAACTACCTTCCGCTATGCGATCAAAATACGATTATTTTATGAAGGAGGGCAGCTTGATCGTTCTCGATGGAGCAATTCTCGATATGATGAAAGTTTATGACGATTTGGACAAGCACATCATCGACTGCCAGTACGATGTTAGAGCATTTGGCTTTGATCCGTATAACGCTAAAGAGTTTGTGACCAGATGGGAAACTGAAAATGGTCCGTATGGCATCGAAAAGGTAATTCAGGGAGCAAAAACAGAATCGGTACCACTCGGGGAATTAAAAACATTATCCGAAGAACGAATGCTACTGTTCGATGAGGAAGTCATGTCCTTTGCCATGGGAAATTGCATTACCATGGAGGATACGAACGGTAATAGAAAATTATACAAACGAAAAAGAGAAAATAAAATCGATTGCGTTGCGGCATTGATGGACGCTTACGTTGCCTATAAGTTAAATAAAGACGCATTTGAATAGGAGGAAATATGGAGTTAAAAGATACAATTGATCTTATGACCAGTGAGGATTATAAAGATCGGTTCAAAGCAGAATATTATCAGACAAAAATTCGATATGATAAGCTGCATAAAATGCTAGTTAAAAATGAAGCTGGGGTTCTTGATTTTACACCTACGGTTCCAATTTCAAAATTGATGGAACAGAAAAGATATATGGGAGAGTATCTTAGAATGCTGGAAATCCGGGCGGCTATTGAAAATATTGATCTGTAGGGAGGTTTGATATGGCTGGATACTACGGAAACATCAAGCGAAAACTTCTAAGAGATACTATGTCGGAGGTGACCGGCATAATAAGGATCAGAAAGTTTCGAAAGATGTATATAACCATGCCGGAGTATCTTTATATTACAAAAAAAAAAAAAAACGAACCAGCAAGAGATATCATCAAAAGAAATTTGAAGCAGATGAAGAAAGCCACTACCAAAAACATTAAAAAAAAAGGAAGGAAGGCTTTTGAAAAGTATCTAAACAGATAATCATAGGTGAGGAGGCGAAATAAACATTATGGAAGTATATAACAGCGATGAACTTTACCACTACGGCGTCCTCGGAATGAAATGGGGAGTCCGTAGGGCCACTAAAAGTTTATCTAAGGCGACCAGCTCTGAAGGACGTAATAAAGCTATTGCATCTCTGAACAGCCACCGAACAAAATCTCTCAATAAAATTGCAAAACTTGAAAGCAAAAATGCCAAGTTACAGAAAAAAAGAGATAAACAGATTTTACGGAACGATGTGAAGGCTGCCAAGCTTGATCGAAAATCTGCAAAATATGATAAGAAACAGTACGGCTTTTTAGCATCTCAGAAGAGATCTGAAAGGTACGCATACAAAGCTGGAAAATATCATGCCAGAGCACGCGCTCTTCAGACAAAGTCCACGAAGACACAGGCATATATCAATAAAAATTTAAAAATGCAGGAAATTTTCAATAGGGGAATTTCGGACATTGATTCAACCCTTGCTGCTACTGGTAGAAAAGCAGTTAAAAAAGTAATAGCCGCTTAGAACAGGAGCAAAATCAAAATGGAAGTTAGTTTTTTTACAAGGTTAAAGCATTCTTGGAATGCCTTTATGAATCGTGATCCGACTTATAATTACGCCGATATGGGTGTCGGCAGTTCAGTGAGACCTGATAGACCTAAATTAACAAGAGGAAATGAGAGAACCATAGTTACCTCTATCTATAACAGAATAGCGATGGACGTTTCATCAATCAATATTAACCATTGTCGAGTAGATGACAATGGTCGTTTTATTTCTGTTATAGATTCGCCACTAAACAGTTGTCTAAATCTCGAGGCGAATTTGGACCAAACAGGGCGCGCCTTTATACAAGACGCCGTTCTATCGATGCTTGATGAAGGATGTGTTGCGTTGGTTCCAATTGATACAAGTATTGATCCTGCTTCATCATCCTCGTTCGATATACTGAGTATGCGAACTGGAAAAATCACCGAATGGAGACCTACAACTGTTAAGATTAGAGTTTATAACGAAAAAACGGGTCAAAAAGAGGAAATCATTATGGCGAAGAAAGATGTCGCTATTATTGAAAATCCACTTTATGCCGTTATGAACGAGCATAACTCTACTATGCAACGGCTTATCAGAAAATTAAATATTCTTGACGTTGTCGATGAGCAGAGTGGTGCTGGAAAATTAGATCTTATCATTCAGCTTCCATATGTTATCAAATCTGACGCTCGACGAAAAGAAGCCGAGAAAAGACGTAGGGAGATCGAAGAGCAGCTTGCTGGATCTAAATATGGAATCGCTTATGCCGATGGAACGGAAAAAATCACTCAGCTAAACCGTTCTCTCGATAACAATCTTATGAAACAGATCGAATATTTGACAACCATGCTATACAGTCAGTTAGGCATTTCTCAGTCAATTCTGGATGGTACTGCCACCGAGCAGGAGCTTCTAAATTACAATAATCGCACAATTGAGCCGATAATATCTGCGATCGTTGATGAAATGAAACGAAAGTTCTTAACGAAAACAGCAAGATCTCAGAAACAGACAATCAAATTCTTCCGCGATCCGTTTAAGCTTGTCCCGATTAATAACATAGCAGACATTGCTGATAAGTTCACTCGAAATGAAATTATGACATCGAACGAGATTAGACAGATTGTTGGAATGAAGCCGTCCAATGACCCAAAAGCAGACATGTTGATAAATAGCAATCTGAACCAGTCAAAGGATATGCTGCAAGAGCAGTCTGGACAATTAGATCAAGAACAACGTGGTGACGAGGCTGGAGCAATTGAGTCTTTAATGAACACACCCATATCACAGATTCCAAGATACGAATAAAAACAGGAGGCAAAATCAAAATGGAAAAGAAATATGATTTTGGCGGCTGGGCTACAAAAGCAAATATGAAATGTTCCGATGGCAGAGTCATCAAGAAAAATGCATTCGCAGAATGCGATGGTGTTATCGTGCCGTTAGTGTGGAACCATCAGCATAATAGCCCAGATCAGGTTTTGGGACATGCCTTACTTGAAAATAGAGAGGACGGAGTATATGCATATGGAACCTTTAACAATACAGAGGCTGGCCAGAATGCAAAATTACTTGTCCAGAACGGTGATGTGAATCGCCTGTCTATTTATGCGAATATGCTCAAGCAGCAGGGATGCGATGTGATTCATGGAGTTATTCGTGAGCTTAGTTTAGTTCTTGCAGGTGCCAATCCCGGGGCAGTGATCGAATCCGTCATGATGCATGGTGAAGATTCTTATGAAGAGGGGTATATCTATTCTGGAGAATGTATGGAGTCGGTTGACGGATTATTACATTCTGAGAACAAACATAAGGAGGAAGAAAAAGTGGAAACTAAAAAAACAGATGATCTGGCGTCAATGTTCAACGAACTTACTGATGAACAGAGAAACACAGTTTGTGAAGCAATCAAACATGCTCTTTCTGATGAAGCCAAAAAAGAAGATTCGAAAGAGAATAATACCGCCGGGGCAAAACCCAGCGCAGATGACGATAAAGAAGAGACAGTTGAAGACGTCTTTAATACTCTCACTGAAAAGCAGAAAACGGTAGTATATGCACTTATCGGTCAGGCGCTCGAAGACGCTGGAAATACCGCTGATGACGAAGAAGGAGGAAACGACAACATGAAACACAACGCTTTCGATGCAAATGAAATGGAAAATGATGAAAACACCCTCAGCCATGCCGAGTTTGTTGAGATTATGGATGAGGCAAAGCGGAATGGCAGCCTTGCGGATACATTTCTGCAGCACAATATCACCCATCTTGACTACCTCTTCCCGGATGCAAAAACGCTTGAAAATACTCCGGGCTTCATCAAAAGAGATACAACCTGGGTTTCTGATGTCATGAATTCTGTACATAAAACCCCGTTCTCCAGAATCAAATCTGTGTTCGCAGATATCACAGAGGATGAGGCGAGAGCAAAGGGATATATCAAAGGCAGCCAGAAAAAAGATGAAGTTTTCACTATGCTGAAACGTACAACGACTCCGGTTACTGTTTACAAACACCAGTCTCTGGACAGAGATGATGTTATTGACATTACAGAGATCGACGTTATTTCCTGGCTGAAAACAGAAATGAGAATGATGCTGGACGAGGAAATTGCCCGGGCAATCCTTGTTGGAGATGGTAGAGGCAGCTCCGTTGATGGAAAAATCAACGAGCAGAACATTCGTCCGATTTGGACCGACGATGATGTCTATACTGTAAAATCTGAGATTGCAATCACCAAAGATACCACGGATGCAGAAAAAGCAAAGGCATTTATCGTGGCTTGCAAGAAATCCAGAAAGAACTACAAGGGTTCCGGAAATCCGACAATGTTCCTTAGTGAGGATATGCTGACCGATTGCCTTCTGCTGGAAGATAACAACGGACGTGTTATCTATGATACTATCGACAAACTCGCAACTGCACTGCGCGTAAGCAAAATCGTTCCGGTACCGGTTATGGAAGGTCTTAAGAGAGAAGTTTCTACTAAGACACATATCCTGGGCGGAATCTATGTAAACCTTGTCGATTACAATGTTGGTGCTGACAAGGGTGGTTCTGTCAACATGTTTGACGACTTCGATATCGACTACAACAAAATGAAATACCTTATCGAGACTCGTTGCTCTGGTGCAATGATTAAGCCATACGGTGCAGTAGCAATCGAGTTCGTTGGCGAGACCGCTTCCCTGACTCAGGAGGCGGCTTAATTTTTTGCCCAAAAATCAAAATGGAGTGACAAGTAATGAATAAATGGTATGGAAAAATAGGATTCTGTCAAACAGGTGAAATTGAACCCGGATTATGGGTAGAAGACCAAATAATCGAAAGAAAATATTTTGGTGATGTGAGCAGCACTCATTGGAAAAGACAGAATACCTCCGAAAAGGTGAATGATGACATTACCCTTTCTAACCAGATAAGCATTTTGGCTGATCCGTATCTAAAAGAACATTGCTCGTCAATCGCTTACATCGAATGGATGGGCGAAAAATGGAAAGTGAGTGATATCGAAGTACAGTATCCTCGTTTGATACTTAGCATTGGAGGTGTTTATAAGTAGTGGGTACACGAATGGATTTGCAGGTACTTCTCGAAACATTGCTGGGAAGCACGAATGTGTATTACCAGCCTCCGGAGGCGCTAAAGATTAGCTACCCGGCGATTATATATTCAAAATCGAAAATCGATACGAAAAAAGCAAATGATTCTACATATCTAAAAAACACTCGCTATAACATCATCGTTGTTGATAAAATGCCGGACAATCCGGTTATCGACAAATTGTTGTCACTTCCATATTGTTCTTATGATCGTCACTACAATTCCGACAAACTAAATCACGACTCATTAACATTATACTATTAGTCCTACATTTGGAGGGCCGTCACGGATAGGATGTTTGGGATTAAAGCTGGGCGTGACAGGACTAATAAAAAAAAAATAAGGAGGAAACTTAAATGCCTAACACACTTGTTTGGGATAACACCGGCGAACGTCTGTATGAGGCTGGTGTTAGTAAAACTGTACTTTACACTCAGGCTATTGGTGGAACATATCCGAAAGGCGTTGCTTGGAATGGCGTATCGTCCATTACTGATAAGCCATCTGGCGCTGAGGCATCTCCGTTATATGCGGATGATATTAAATATTTAAATTTGAGATCTGTTGAGGAGTATGCTGCAACAATTGAGGCGTATACATATCCGGATGAATTCGCCGAGTGCGACGGATCTGCCGAGATTGCTAAAGGTGTAACCATCGGACAGCAGAAACGTAAAACATTTGGTCTGTCTTATAGAACAGCGATCGGAAATGATACTGATGATGTTAGTCATGGTTATAAGTTACATCTGATCTATGGGGCAACCGCATCTCCTACAGAGAAGCAGCATAACTCGCTCAACGATAGTCCAGATGTTAATCCATTCTCTTGGGATGTTTCGACAACTCCGGTATCTGTGGCTGGACATAACCCGACAGCATCGATCGAGATTGATTCCACAAAAGCAGATCCAACAAAACTCAAAGCTCTTGAAGACATTCTGTATGGAAGTGATAAAGCTGAAGCAAGACTTCCGCTTCCAGATGAAATCGCACAGTTGATGAAAGCTTCCGGAGATTAATGTGAGTTGGTTATACTCATAGGATTTAAGAGATTACAAAAAGCCCCTTCAAAGATAGCTGGGGCTTTTTTTTTATGTAAAAAGAAGAACAGACATTCGAAAGGAGAATCATATGTTAAAAAAAGATATCAAATACGCTGACTTCAATGGAGTTGAAAGAGAAGAAAGTTACTACTTCAATCTGTCAAAAGCTGAGCTTATGGAGATGGAACTCGGAACAGTCGGCGGTTTTACAGAAATGGTAAACAAAATTATTGCAACTCAGGACACCCCGGCACTTGTCAAAATCTTTAAGGATATGATCCTTAAATCATATGGTATCAAAAGCCCGGATGGCAAACGGTTTGAAAAATCGAAAGAAATCTCCGAGGCGTTTATGCAGACAGAGGCTTATTCTACTCTGTTTATGGAGCTTGCAACGAACACAGATGCGGCAGTCGAATTTATTAACGGCATTGTGCCGGCAGAGATTTCAGAAAAAATGAAAGCTCAGAAAGCTTCTGAAGAAGATAAATAACGAAGAAAATCAAGGAGGATGGAATGCTTCAGATAATAGTACCTGCCATAAGACAGACCGAGTTGTGGGATGAATCCAAAGAGGAGTTTGTGACTGTTCCACCGATGAACGAGCAGACTTTACAACTGGAGCATTCCTTAATATCTCTTTCGAAATGGGAGTCAAAATGGTGTAAACCATTCTATTCCAATAAAGAAAAAACAGCAGAAGAAACATTAGATTACATACGATGCATGACCATCAATAAGAAAGTTGATCCGCGAGCATATTCCAATTTATCGCAGAAAGATATTGAGATGGTAAAAGAATACATCTATGCACCTATGAGTGCCACACCAGATATACATGAAAGTAGAAATGGTCGTGGTGGACCTAGCGAACCGATAACGTCGGAAATAATTTACTATTGGATGATAACATATGGAATTCCTGTTGAATTTGAGAAATGGCATCTCAATAGATTAATTACGCTAATAAAAATTTGTAATAAAAAGAATACTCCAAGACCTAAAAGGAGTACACAGCAAATTTTAAGAGATAATGCGGCAATTAATGCTGCGCGTAGGAAAAAGTTAAATACAAAGGGGTGAAGTAACATGAGTAATAGTTCACTGGTTAGTTATACAAGAATTTCTCCGAACAGTAATAGTCCGAGAAATCACAAAATTGATACGATTACCATCCATTGTTATACCGCGCAGGCCTCTGTAGAAGATATGGGAAATTGGCTTTGCAATCCAAGCGCTGAGGCAAGTGCAAACTATGGCATCGGAACTGACGGACGAATTGGATTATTTGTCCCAGAGGGGGATAGATCTTGGTGCTCCTCAAGTGCATCAAACGATAATAGAGCAATCACGATCGAATGCGCGAGCGATAGAACCGATCCGTATGCGATTAACAGTAAAGTCTATAATTCACTTATTGCGCTGTGTGTGGACATTTGCAGACGAAATGGAATTCGAGAACTTAAGTGGAGAGCGGACAAATCACTTATTGGTCAGGTGGACAAACAGAATATGACCGTCCATCGGTGGTTTAAAAATAAGGCGTGCCCAGGAGAATACATTTATAGCCGGCTTGGTCAGATCGCCAATGAAGTAAACGCTAAGCTTGGCGTTAAATCGGAAGACTATCCGGAGACACCTTTTGAGGTGCAGGTTATCATTGATGATCTCAGCATTCGTGAAAAGGCAACAAAAGATAGTACATTCGAAGGTTATACAAAAAAGGGAAAATTCACCATAACAGAAGTGTCTGGAGATTGGGGCAAGCTGAAGAGCGGTGCTGGATGGATCTATATTGGTGAAAAAGAATGGTGCACAATTCTCAGACATATCGGTGGCACATCCGCTAATAAACCTACGGCGAATAGCGGCAAATATCAGGTATATGTTGGTATTCCTGATCTTTGCATTCGTACTGGTGCTGGTACGAATTATTCCTTAACCGGTAAGCACACAGGAATTGGCACATTCACGATCGTTGAAGAAAAGAATGGATGGGGCAAGCTGAAGTCCGGTGCTGGCTGGATCTCACTTGCATTTGCAAAAAAGATTTAAGGGGTAAAAAAAACAAAATGATTAGTTTTCGGCATAAGGGTGATTTTTCAAAAGCAACACAATATTTGCTGCGGATTAAAGATACAACAAAAATTAGTGTATTGGAAAAATACGCGCAAGAAGGTGTTGCTGCCCTTTCTGCAGCTACGCCTATTGACACAGGACAAACGGCTACGTCTTGGGGATACAGGATAGAGAAAACTAATTCTGCCATACGGTTAGTCTTTACTAACTCGAACATTAATAAAGGGGTTAATATCGCCGTTATACTGCAATACGGACACGGAACCGGAACTGGTGGTTGGGTTGAAGGAAGGGATTACATAAATCCAGCAATCCAACCTATTTTTGACAAAATTGCAAAAGAAGCTTGGGAGGAGGTCACTAGGGCATGAGTGAAGTTATTGACAATCGAGTCTTGGAGATGAGATTTGATAATCGGCAATTCGAGAGTGGAGTTGCAACAACATTGTCTACTCTTGATAAGCTTAAACAGAAACTTAATTTATCTGGTGCCTCCAAAGGGCTTGAAGATGTAGGAATGGCTGCGAAAGGCATAGATCTATCTGGACTTGGGGCAGGAATACAAACCGTTCAAGCAAAATTTTCAGCACTTGGAGTTATGGGTGCTACTGTGCTGGTAAATCTTACAAATCAGGCGTACTCGGCAGGAAAGAAGATAAGTGAAGCATTGACGCTGCAACCATTAAAAGATGGTTTTGCTGAATATGAAACTCAGATGGATGCTGTTCAGACCATCCTGGCAAATACTCAGAAGGATGGCACAAATATCGCTCAAGTAAATGCCGCATTGGATGAGTTGAATACATATGCCGATAAAACGATATACAATTTTACGCAGATGACAAGAAACATTGGTACATTTACGGCGGCTGGTGTTAAACTCGATACTTCTGTTAAGTCGATTCAGGGTATCGCAAACTTAGCGGCAGTATCAGGCTCAACATCACAGCAGGCGTCGACCGCTATGTATCAGCTTTCTCAGGCTATTGCAGCTGGTAGTGTAAAATTACAGGATTGGAATTCGGTTGTTAATGCAGGAATGGGCGGACAAGTATTTCAGGATGCGCTTATTCGAACATCTGAGCATTTACAGACAGGGGCAAAAGCAGCAATTGCTGCTAAGGGATCTTTTAGAGAATCTTTGCAGGAGGGTTGGATAACAACTGAGGTGCTTACCCAGACACTCGAGCAACTTTCCACCGCTGCCGATACTACCGAGGAGTATGAAGCCGCAGTAAAGAAATTTGTTGATCAGGGCTACACTCAAGAAGAAGCGAAGCAGATGGCTGATTTGGCAAGAACAGCCGGAAATGCGGCAACAAAAGTTAAGACATTTTCACAGCTTATCGATACTTTACAGGAAGCACTCGGATCCGGTTGGACTAAATCGTGGCAGCTCATTATCGGTGACTTTGAAGAGGCAAAAGAGCTTTGGACTGGTGTGTCCGATACTCTGAGCGATATGATTAACAAATCAGCAGATGCCAGAAATGATCTGATACAAGGATGGGTTGATCTTGGAGGACGTTCCTCGATGATCGAATCTTTTAAAAATTCTTTCACTGCACTTGGAAAAGTTATATCGCCGATCAAGGAAGCTTTCCGAGAAATTTTTCCGAAAGCGACTTCTGAACAGTTATACAACATTACCGAAAACATTAGAAAATTCACCGAAAGCCTTATAATAAGCGACTCCAATGGAGAAAAATTAAAGGTAACGTTCAAAGGTATCTTCTCCGTTTTGGATATCGGAATTGAAGCTATGAAATCAGGAGTAAAAGGAATTCGAGAGTTTGCTAGTAATTTTAAAGGGTTCAACTTTGATTTATTAGATTTTACGAGTTCACTTGGCGAGTATCTTGCAAACCTTAGAGAATCAGTAATAGATGGCAACTTATTTGATAAAGTTGTTTCTAAAATAATAGATACATTATCGACTGGAATTTCAAAGGTTAAAGAGTTTGGCAAATCCTTAAAGCAAAGTGCTGATGAATCCATGACATTGCAGGGAATTGCAGGATTTTTACAGGGATTTTTTGGCGTGATTAAAGGAATTGGAAGTGCAGTCGTTAATGTTTTCGAAGATATTGGAAAAACCATATCGAAGGCATTCGGAAAAGGGAATATGTTCGAAGTATTCAATAGTGGCCTTTTTAGTGGATTTCTTGTCCTTATAAATAATTTTGTCAATACACTATCAGACACTTTCGAAAATATGTCATTTCTTGAGAGCGTACAGGATATTTTAGGTGGTGTTAAAGATACTCTCGAGGCATACCAAAAGAATTTGCAGGCAGATACCTTACTCAAGATAGCTGGGGCAGTCGGAGTTCTTGCCGCAGCACTGTTTGTAATAGCAACAATAGATTCAGATAAGCTCGGAGCATCCCTGCTGAGTGTTGGAACATTATTTGTTGAATTAACCGGTGCAATGGCTGTTTTGAGCAAGATCGACAGTGGATCAACTAAACCGCTATCTGGAATCGTGTCTAGTTTAGCTTCAATTGTCAAAACCGTTCAGATGATTGGTCTTACAGCTGCTGTTGTTATTTTAGCAGGCGCAATGAAAATACTTGCAACTCTTGATTGGGATGGGATTGAAAAAGGACTTGTCGGAGTTGCCGGACTTGTGGCGATATTAGTGTCGGCCGCAAAACTTATGAATACCGAAAGTAAATCGATTACGAAGTTTGCAGGTCAAATGATTTTGATGTCAGCTGCTGTTGCTGCATTGGCAGTTGCCGGAAAATATATTGCATCGATGTCGTGGGACGAAATGAAAAAAGGCGGTGCTGGTATACTTGGACTTGTAGCGATATTAGTGTCGGCCGCAAAGCTTATGAATACCGAAAGTAAATCGATTACGAAGTTTGCAGGTCAAATGATTTTGATGTCTGTTGCCATAGGAGCACTCACAGCAGTTGGAAAATATATTGCATCAATGTCATGGGACGAAATGAAAAAAGGCGGTGCTGGTATACTTGGACTGACTACAATACTCATGACAGCATGTAAGATCATGGATACAGATTCGAGATCGATTACGAAGTTTGCAGGTCAAATGATTTTGATGTCAGCTGCACTTGCGGCACTTATTCCAACAATAAAATCTTTCGGAGGCATGAGCTGGACAGCGATAGGAAAAGGTCTTACTGTCATTGGCACGTCATTGCTTGAATTTTCAATAGGACTAAAAGCGATGAATGGATCTAAAAAGGGAGCCTCTGCACTTTTAGTTGCAGTAGCCGCACTTCGAATTTTTGTTCCCGTACTGGAATCACTAGGAAACATGGATGCGAATGCCATTGTACAATCATTAATTACACTCGGATCTACATTTGCGGTGTTTGGTGCTGCTGGATTAATATTAAAGCCTCTGGTTCCAACTCTTCTTGGATTGGCAGGAGCGTTTGCTTTATTTGCAGCGGCAACCGTAGGCATTGGGATCGGATTGACAACCATTGCAGCTGGATTTTCAATGTTATCAGCCAGTGTCATAACTGGCGCAACGGCTCTTGTTGCCGGACTCGGCGTTATCACGACAGGAATTTTAGGACTTGTACCAGAAATCACGGAAATCATTGGAAAAGGAATTGTACAATTAGCAGCCGTTCTTGGAGAATACGCACCACAGTTGGCAGAAAGTTTTCTTAGGCTTATATCTGAATCCCTGTCCTCATTAGCGAAATATACACCAGAAATTGTCGATTCATTGCTAATATTTGCAATAGGATTGATTAATGGAGTTGCTGAACATGCACCAGAATTGATAGCGGCGGCAACACATCTTATCGATTCTGTAATAAAAGGAATTTTTAGTGCGTTGAATGGACTCGATGCTAAAAATCTATTAATCGGTGTATTAGCTGTTTCTGGTTTAACCGGGCTTATTTACGCGTTAGCAGGAATCACATCGCTTATACCAAGTGCCATGGCTGGCTTGGCTGGGGTTGGCGCTGTTTTAGCAGAGTTAGTTGGGATTTTAGCAGTAGTTGGTGGAATCGCACAAATTCCTGGCCTTGAATGGCTTGTTACCGAAGGTGGCGATTTTCTACAAAAAATAGGAACAGCAATTGGACAGTTTACCGGCGGGATCATAGGCGGAGTTGCTGAAGGTGTTATATCGACACTACCAAGAATTGGAAACGATTTGTCGATGTTTATGCTGAATATTCAAACCTTCGTTGAAGGGGCTAAACAGATAGATTCGTCATTACTTGAAAGTATTCAGACATTATCCGCGACTATACTCATATTGGCAGGAACTAATGTTGTCGATGCCATAGCTTCTTTCTTCAGTGGAAATGATCATTTTTCTCGATTTTCAAAGCAGCTTACAGCATTCGGCGAAGGAATGAAGCAGTATGGAGAAGCCGTAAGTGGCCTCAACACTAGAGATATAGAGAATTCAGCAGCGGCGGCGGAAGCTATTGTTAAGGTTGTAGATGTATTACCATCATCCGGAGGAGTCGCACAATTCTTTTCAGGAAAACATGATCTTAGCCGGTTCGGAAAGGCTCTTATACCATTCGGAGAAGGCATGAAGCAGTATGGTGAAGCCGTAAGTGGAATAGATACCGGTTCCATACTAACTTCTGTTCTAGCCGCAAATGCGATAGTTGCAGTTGCAAATGCAATACCGACGGAAGGCGGACTCTGGCAATTACTCAGTGGTAGTAAAGATCTTGATCAGTTTGCAAATAAGCTTGTTCCATTTGCATATAGTATGAAGTATTATGGAGAGATTGCATCAGAAGTCAATACTACTGCGATTATTGGATCAACAGCGGCTGCGAATGCGATGATATCTGTAGCAAACGCAATACCAGTAACCGGAGGTTTCTGGAGCTTATTTGATGGCGATAGAGACCTCGGAGATTTCGGCAAGAAATTAATTCCATTTGGTGAAGGCATGAAATCGTACGCTGAAGCCGTATCTAATATCGATACGGGTGCGATATTATCGTCGGCACTAGCCGCAAATGCCATCATAGGTGTAGCAAACGCGATACCCGTGACTGGAGGTTTCTGGAGCTTATTCGATGGTGATAGAGATTTGAGCAAGTTCGGTACGAAATTAATACCGTTTGGGTATGGAATGAAATATTATGCCGATGCGGTATCTGGGATAGACACTGGTTCAATAATATCATCAACATTAGCCGCAAATGCCATAATAGGAATTGCAAACTCAATTCCTATGACAGGTGGATTTTGGAGTTTATTCAATGGTGACAAGGATCTTGGAGATTTCGGTAAGAAGTTAATCCCATTCGGCGAAGGAATGAGATTATATGCCAATATTGTTGCTGATCTTGATGCCATGTCTATCGTTAGGTCAGCAGATGCAGCGAGTGCAATAGTTGATGTGGCAAATGCAATTCCTATAACAGGTGGATTCTGGAGCCTATTTGATGGCGATAAGGACTTAAGTAAGTTTGGTACAAAGTTAATACCGTTCGGATATGGTATGAAGTCATATGCCGATGCGGTGGCAGAGATAGATACGCAAGCAATAGCGAGGTCGATAATAGCAGCTAATGGACTGATTGATGTAGCAAATGCTATACCTACCGAAGGTGGATTTTGGACATTAATTGATGGAAAGAAAGAGATTGGGGATTTTGGTCAAAAACTGATACCATTTGGAAAGGGAATGAAATCATATGCTGAAGCGGTTGATGGACTTAGTGTCGGATCAATTCTATCATCGTCGATAGCCGCAAGATCATTGATTAGTATTGCTGAGTCAATACCTACCGAAGGTGGATTTTGGACATTAATTGATGGAAAGAAAGAGATTGGGGATTTTGGTCAAAAACTGATACCATTTGGAAAGGGAATGAAATCATATGCTGAAGCGGTTGATGGACTTAGTGTGGCTCCGATATTAGTTTCGGGCGTTGCAGCGAAAGCCCTAATAGATGTGGCTGAGTCAATTCCGGTAGAGGGTGGATTCTGGTCTCTGATTGATGGCAAAAAAGAGATTGGGGATTTTGGTCAAAAACTGATACCATTTGGAAATGGTTTAAAGTCGTATTCAGAAGCAGTGGATGGACTTAGTGTTGGATCAATATTAACATCAGCTGTTGCGGCTAATTCACTTATTGGAATACTAAATTCGTTACCTACC
Source organism: Blautia sp. TM10-2 (assembly GCF_003480845.1). Taxonomy (NCBI): domain Bacteria; kingdom Bacillati; phylum Bacillota; class Clostridia; order Lachnospirales; family Lachnospiraceae; genus Blautia; species Blautia sp. TM10-2. The sequence continues at coordinate 266,321 of NZ_QUJZ01000002.1, forward strand.
GAAGGCGGATTTTGGACGATAATCAATGGTGATAAAGAAATCGGGAATTTCGGTAAGAAATTAGTACCATTTGGCGAAGGAATGAAATCATATGCAGAAGCCGTAACGGGAATTGACGAAACTGCCATTATCCGATCTGCAGGTGCAGCATATTCTCTGATAGGTGTGGCAGAAGCGATACCGACAGAAGGCGGTATATGGGAATTATTCCAAGGTGGAAAAGATCTTGGAAATTTTGGTCAGAAATTAGTACCATTTGGCGAAGGAATGCAACAGTATGCCGCGGCAGTAACTGGATTAAAACCTAGCGCTATATCAGCCTCTGTTCCTGGCGTTAAATCGATGGTTTCCGTCATCGAATCTATCCCGGCCAATCTAAATCTTCTAGTCAGTGTTGACAGTATATCTGGAATTGGAGAAAAATTAACAGAATTTGGAAAAGCGATGATAGACTATTCTGAAACTGTTAATGGTTTGAATGCAGGATCTATTCTTTCATCGGTCGAAGCAGCTAAGTCCATTGTTGAGGTTATTAACAGCACTGCTGGAATGTATTCTGGCGGCGTTAGTTCATTCGTCGATTCTGTAAATAAATTTGCAGAGGCTAATATCGACGATTTTGTTAAAGTATTCGATGGCGCTTCTGGAAAAATGGAATCTGCTGGAAAAAAAATGCTGGAGTCATTACTCAACGGAATGAAACCAGTAACCGCGACGATTTTATCGACATTAACAGCGTTGACTACACAGATGAATTCAAATCTCAGTAGTAAAGCAAGCATGTTTCATGGGATCGGTGCGACATTAATGAACAAGTTTGTCTCAGGCATAAAAAGCAAAAATGATAATGTTGTATCAGGATCCACGTCAGGCTTATCGTCAGCGGTCAAAAATATGCGAAGCTATTACAGTAGTTTTTATAGTGCGGGTTCGTATGTGGCTGGTGGATTTTCATCTGGAATCAGAGCGAATATTCAAAGTGCGGCTTCGGCTGCTGCCCGGATGGCATCTGCGGCTTCAAACGCTGCGAGACAGAATCTGAAAATTCATTCCCCATCGAGAGTGTTTAAAGAGATCGGTTCTTACGTGCCACAAGGATTTGCTCAGGGTATAAGTATGTTCGGAGGACAGGTCAAAAAATCTGTTTCAACAATGGCTGATACCGCGACAAGCACAACTCAGAGTGTTTTGGCACAGATGCTGAGTATGATTGATAGCAATATTGACGCACAGCCAACGATTAGTCCGGTTGTTGACTTAAGTAATGCGAGAAGTGGAATCAGTGCTTTAAATGGAATGTTTAGCACAGGACAAACTATTGGAATCAGAGCGAGTCTCAACGACATCAATACATCCATGAATTATAAAAATCAAAATGGGGATATAGGTGAAGTTATATCAGCGATCAATAAGTTGCGAAAAGACATTGGTAACATGGAACATGCAACATATCAAATTAACGGAATAACTTACGACGATGGAAGCAATATTTCAGACGCAATAAGCACTATTGTTAAAGCGGCGAGAATAGGAAGGAGGGTGTAAGATGGCTACGTATACAGTTGTTAAGGGAGATTGCCTCTGGGGGATTGCCAGAAGATTTCTTGGAGATGGCACCCGATGGACTCAGCTTGCGGATAAAAATGGGATATCGAAAACAAATCCTATAATCTATCCTGGGCAGGTTATTAATCTCGATGTAAATGGAACCTCTGCACCAAAAACTTCTCCCACATCTTCAACACCTACTAAGCCGACTGTGCAATATTTTGGATTGCAGGCCGGAACAGATAGGACATTGTTCGCAACATGGAAATGGAGTAGAGCAAATACAAACGGTTATAGCGTTTGGTGGGAATATGCAACTGGAGATGGTGTCTGGTTTGTTGGTAACATAACATCGACTGCTGAAAATGTCCGACAGAGTACATATTCAGCACCATCAAACGCAACAAAGGTAAGATTCTGGGTTAAAGCCATATCAGAAACCCATACAGTAAATAATGCCCAGGTGAGTTACTGGACTGGCAAGTGGTCAACAGCAATTACCTATGATTTCACAAACGCCCCTCCAGTAACACCAAGCAATCTGAGTGTGTCGATTGATGACAAGTATAAACTCACGGTCACGGCACAATACACATCAACAAAGCCAGCGGCAGACGGAATTCAGTTCCAAATCGTTAAAGATAACACAACAATCTTTAACACTGGAAATGCTGAATTAAAGACTACGCTGGCTTCTTATTCTTGTACGGTGTCGGCTGGCGGGGAATATAAGGTACGTTGTAGAGCATATCGAGGAAAGTTATACAGTTCTTGGACAGATTATTCAAGCAATACAGCAACCGCACCATCAGCGCCAATAGGAATAACTTCAATTAAAGCAACATCAAAAACATCGATATATCTTGAATGGGATAGCGTTACGACGGCGACTAGCTATGATATCGAATATGCTACTCAGGAAAGTTATTTCGATGGATCGGATAAAACGAGCACGGTAAGCGGAATCGAATTCAACCATTACGAGAAAACTGGTCTTGAAACCGGAAATGAATATTTCTTCCGTGTACGGGCATCAAACAGCAAAGGCAAATCTGCATGGACAAGTCCGAAGTCTATAGTAATTGGAAAAACACCGGTGGCTCCTACAACGTGGTCATCGACAACAACGGCGATTACTGGGGAGCCGCTCACATTGTATTGGGTTCATAATGCCGAGGATGGGTCAAGTGAGACGTATGCGGAATTGGAGCTGATAATCGGAAGTAATAAGCAGACAAAAACCATTAGGAAGAGTACGGATGAAGATAAAAAGGATCTTACAAGTACATACTCGGTTTCGACATCTGGGTATACTGAAGGAACAAAAATTCAGTGGAGAGTTAGAACAGCTGGCATAACAAAGGAATACGGAGAATGGTCTATCCAGAGAACTATCGACGTATATACGCCACCGACCATGTCTTTAAATATAACAAACTCAAAAGGTGAAGCGCTTGATGAGATTACTTCGTTTCCGTTTTATCTTAAAGGACTGACCGGTCCTAAGACGCAGGCACCGATCGGCTATTATCTGACAATAACCACAAAAAGTGCATATGAGACGGTTGACGAAGCTGGCTGTTCGAAGATGATAAGTAAAGGCGAGCAGATTTATTCAAAATACTTTGATACAACAGATCAGCTTACTATTGCTTTCTCAGCAGGAAACATAGACCTCGAAAATAATGTTACTTATACAATTTCATGCATAGCTTCTATGAATTCTGGTCTTACCGCAACATCATCAGTTGACATACTGGTCGCTTGGAAAGATGAAACATACCAGCCAAGTGCTGAAATTGGAATAAACAAAGACACGTTGACTGCGTATATACGCCCATATTGCGAGTATTACCCTTATGAATATTATGAGGTTACAAAAAATGGGTCAACATATACTCCAACGACAACTAAAATTTCGACAATTGATGGAACGTCGGTGAATGGAGCGGTGACAACAACTGGTGAAACAGTGTACTCTGGAAGATTAAATGGATCAACTGTATATTTTTGCGCGAGGGTTGCCAAAACTGGTAAGCCGGTGTCAGGCATCACGCTATCTGTATATAGACGTGAATTCGATGGTTCGTTCACAGAACTAGCAACTGGAATTGCAAATGGAAAGAATACTTACATTACTGATCCGCATCCGGCACTCGATTATGCTCGATATCGTATCGTGGCGACAAGCACTTCAACAGGGGCTGTAAGTTATACGGATATGCCTGGCTATCCGGTGAATGAGAAAGCAGTCATTATTCAATGGGATGAGGAGTGGCAGGAATTTGACGTTACTGACGGAAAAGAGACAAGCGAGAAACCATGGTCTGGATCTCTTTTAAGACTGCCATATAATATCGACGTGTCTGATAATCACAGCGCCGATGTTTCGCTTATAAAGTATCAGGGAAGAAAACGACCTGTGAGTTACTATGGCACACAGCTCGGTGAGACTGCGAGTTGGAAAGTCGAGATAGAGAAATCAGATGTTGATACTCTATATGCTCTACGGAGACTTGCGATCTGGATGGGCGATGTATATGTAAGAGAACCATCCGGAAGCGGATACTGGGCAAACATTTCCGTTTCATTCAGCCAGACACACAAAGTACTTACGATTCCAGTAACACTCGATATCACGCGAGTTGAGGGAGGTATCTGAATATGGTTGATTGGTCCGCATCGATGCAGCAATCATTTGAGTATTATATCGTTGACCCAGGGACATGGAAAGATACTGAGAGGATTCGCACGGTGAAATCATGTTCAATAACGCGTGATACATCGGCTGAGACTCTTGGGTCAGCTTCGATTGATATGACGGAATCGGTTGGAGAATGCTATATTCGAGCATATCTCGTTACAATTCAAAATGGTTTTAAAGATAAGCATCCATTGGGAACATTCTTAGTCCAAACGCCATCATTAAAGTTTGATGGAAAGGTAGAGGATATATCGGTGGATGCTTATACACCATTAATGGAACTTAAAGAAAATAAGCCACCGATAGGTTTTTTCTTATTAAAAGGCGAAAATATTATGGAAAATGGCTATCGACTTGCTAGGACACATGTGAGAGCTCCAGTAGTTGCGGCAACCAACTCAGAACCATTATTTTCAAACTTTGTCGCCGAAACAGATGAAACATGGTTGGCATATATAAGCGCCTTAATCTCTAATGCAAAGTATTCCTTTGACTTAGATGAGTTAGGGCGTATTTTATTTGCACCGAATCAGGACACAGCATCACTTCAGCCCGTATGGACATACAACGACGGAAACAGCTCGATTCTATACCCAGATATCAGTATTGATCGAGATCTATATGGAATTCCGAATGTGGTTGAGGTTATTTATTCCGAAGGGTATGACAAGTATTATGCCAGAGTGGTGAACGATGATCCAAACAGCTCTACATCGACAGTGAGTCGTGGAAGAGAAATAGTACATAGGGTGAGCAATCCGGATTTGATCGGTAATCCAACGAAAAATCAGATCAATGAATATGCTGAACAATTGCTTAGAGATTTGTCTTCGTTGGAATGCACAGTGACATATACCCATGGCTATTGCCCTGTTCGAATTGGGGATTGCGTCCGACTTGATTATAAGGGAGCAAAACTCACTAATATTAAGGCAAAGGTAATTAGTCAGACAATTAAATGTGAGCCTGGATGTCCAGTAACAGAAAAAGCTGTTTTTACAACTAAATTATGGAGGTGATACGTTGTGATTCTATCAAGTGATCTTATAGATCAACTCGTCAAGGTTACCAGCAATGATGAACAAAAACTTACCGAGTCGAGTGCTTATGGAACAATTGTCAAATACGACAATAAAAACTATGTTCGTCTTGATGGGTCAGATTTATTGACTCCGATATCTGCAACTACAGTGTTGTCGGACGGCGACAGGGTAATCGTTACGATTAAGAATCACACTGCCCTGGTTACTGGAAATATTTCCTCTCCATCGGCAAGTGACAAAGATGTCAAGGAGATGGGTAGCAAGATCTCAGAGTTTGAAATAGTTATCGCCGATAAAGTAAACACGAAAGAGCTTGAAGCAGAGATTGCCAGAATCAATGATCTTACAGCAGATAATGTGACAATCAAGGAGAAACTTACGGCAAGTGCTGCGGAAATCGATGATCTCAAAGCAAAGAATATTGAAGTTGATGGGAAATTAACTGCTAATTCTGCTGAGATCGAGAATGTTAAGGCGAAAATGCTTACGGCAGAAGCAGCCGATATTAAATATGCGAGTATTGAGAATTTAAATGCGGCTAATGCTAAAGTAAATAATCTTGAAGCTACATATGGCGAGTTTAAAGATTTAACTACTGAGAAATTCGAATCAACGGACGCGACGATTAAAAATCTTGATACCAAATTTGCAAATGTTGATTTCTCGAACATCGGGAAAGCTGCAATCGAGCAGTTTTACGCCACATCTGGTATTATCAGAGACCTTGTTATCGGAGACCAGACAATTACTGGAGAATTGGTTGGTGTAACCATTAAAGGTGATTTGATTGAAGGCAATACAATTGTTGCAGATAAGCTCGTTATCAAGGGAGAGGATGGGCTTTACTATAAACTCAATACAAACGGTGAAAGTGTTGAGACTCAACAAACAGAATATAACAGCATTCACGGTAGTGTGATTCAAGCAAAATCAATCACGGCTACTAAAATTGATGTAAAAGACCTCGTTGCATTTGGAGCTACCATTGGTGGTTTCCATATCACCGAGGATTCTTTATATTCTGGAGTAAAAAATAGTGCTGATAACACGACCAGAGGTATCTATATGGATACAAAGGGCCAGCTGGCAATTGGTGATAAGGCAAATTATCTCAAATACTATAAAGATCAAAATGGGGAATACCAGCTTGCAATTTCAGCAAAAAGTATATCTTTTGGTGTAAGTGGTAGTTCTGACCCTGATCCGGAAGAACCAGAAGAAGGAAATAATCTGGTAGATGTCATTAATGGTATCCAGAATGACATTAATAAAGTTAGACAGGAAGTAACAACAAGTCTGTCAATTGAGTCATCTAGGGGAAATATCTTTAAGAATGATTCGCAGGCCATGGTACTCACGGCTGTGATCTATCATGGAACCGAGAGAATTACTTCTATTACCCGTCTTAAAACCGTATTCGGAAGTAGTACAGTTAGTGTTAGATGGTCGATGCAGAAATTCAATGAAACATCATTTACAGTGATTTCTGCAAATGACTCAAGAATTGGAAGTGATGGATTCACTTTCTCACTCACACCTGACGATATCGAAAACAAAGTCACTTTAAAATGTGAATTCATTTTAAATTCTCTCATCAAAGCTTCAGATCAGATCACAGTGATCGATGTTACTGATGCCTATTCAGTTGTTTTAACAAGTGAGACATATACGTTCATCGGAGGCACTTCCGGTGCCGAGGCAGGACAGACTTGTTCGACAGAGGCTGCAGCATATTGTGGGCAAAATCAATGTTCAAAAGTGTCGGTGAATCGATCCGCAATTGTATGCCCAGCAGGTATTTCCGCAACGGTAACAAACAACAATACATCTCTTGCGAAAATCACTTTTAAAACAACAGCAATCATAAGTTCTGCGTGCGAGGCGACTATACCAATTGTAGTAGACGGCATGACATTCTATAAGAAATTCTCGTTTGCTGTAGCTAAAGCAGGCGCAACTGGACCTAAGGGAGATCAGGGAGTTGCGGGCAAGGATGGTAAAGACGGAGCGACAACCTATTTTCATGTTAAGTATTCGGCTGTTTCAAATCCGACATCTTCAAGTCAGATCGGTGAAACACCAAATACATATATTGGAACCTATGTCGATTTTATATCAGAAGATTCGAACGATCCCAAAAAGTACAAATGGTACCGATTTCAGGGGCTTCAGGGAAAGCAAGGCGAAAAAGGAATCCCTGGCGAGAATGGAGCAAATGGTGAGACCTCATATCTTCATATCAAATATTCAGATGATGGCGGAAAGACATTCACATCAAAGAATGGAGAAACTATGGGCGCCTACATTGGAACATGTGCTGACTTCGAGGTTGACGACCCAACAACTGTTAAATCTTACTCATGGGCACGAATTAGAGGAGATCAAGGCCCACAGGGACTGCAGGGGGTTCAAGGAGAGCAAGGAAAACAGGGAATTCAGGGAGAACCTGGAAAAGATGGAAAGACAACTTATTTCCATATTAAATACAGCTCAGTTGCAAATCCAACAGCATCGAGTCAGATGAGTGAGATAGCTGATACATACATCGGGACTTATGCAGATTTTACAGAGGCTGATTCAACAGATCCGAAAAAGTATACATGGCATCGTCTTGAGGGAATCCAGGGAGAGCAGGGAAAACAGGGAATCCAAGGATCGACGGGTGCTGATGGTAAAACCTCATATTTGCACATTAAATATTCGAACGATGCCGGTAAAACGTTTACTGGAAACGAAGGAGAAGATAGTGGCGAATATATTGGCACTTGTGTTGATTTCAACAAAAATGATCCGACTACTGTTACTGCATATAAGTGGTCAAAAATGAAGGGTGAAGTCGGAGCAACTGGAGCCGCTGGCAAGGATGGAATTGTCATAAGTATTACCGGAAGTAATGGTTTTACATTTAAAAACAGTCGAGGTAGCACTGCATTGACTGCTCATGTTTTTAAAGGTGGGGTTGAGCAGGATATCACAGATGGCGGCATTTGCGGATCACTCGGAACAATCAGATGGTATGTTGGCACTTCTACAACAGCGAAAGCTACAGCGAGAAGCATTACCATAACGGCAGATGATATCACGAATATTGGCTCGTATATATGCCAGCTTGAGTAATGAAGAAAGAGAGGAAATTCAAAATGGCGGCTAAAGCATCATGCCAGGTTACAATTGCCGATATTACGGATGCATATTCTGCAGTATTGACGAGTGAAACCTATACTTTTATGGGAAATACGTCTGGAGCACCAATTGGTTCCGCTTGTACGACTCAGGCAATGGCCTATCAGGGTAATATTCGGTGTTCGAAGGTTATAATTGGTACAATTTCATGTCCAACTGGTATTTCCGCATCGGTTTCAAATAACGGAACGGCATCTCCGACAATTACGTTTAAAACAACAGCGGTGATCGCGGTAGCATGTGAGGCAAGTATTCCTGTAATTATTGATGGAATTACGATCTATAAGAAATTCTCATTTGCGGTTGCCAATCAAGGAGCTGGATTTGGGTGGAATCTAGTCAGAAACAGTAACTTGAGTGATGGGACAAAATATATCGTTGCTGAAGGTGCTACAATGAACGTTGTTGACGATTCTGTCTATGGTAAAGCGTTAACAGTAACGCCTGTTTCTGGAAAACGGATATATTGGAATGTCGAAAAGGTATGGGGTGCAAATACAACATACACAGTTTCGTTTATTGCAAAAGCATCGGTTGCTGGGCAAAAAATACAACCGTCGAGATCTCTTGCGGACTACGGCGAAGACATATCATTAAGTACGGTCTATAAGCAGTATACGACACAGATAGTATCAACAGCAACAGTTGATGGTGGAACGTTATCATTCAGCTTTAGTAATGCGTCCGGAGATATTGCCATCACAAATGTCAAACTCGAAAAGGGAACAAAAGCGACAGAATGGACTCCGCATCCTGATGATTTGATTGGAGATACTGGCAAAGGAATTAAGTCGACAGCAATTACATATCAGGCAAGTACATCTGGAACAACGGTTCCGACCGGTACTTGGTCTGGATCTATACCAACAGTTTCAGCCGGACAATATCTGTGGGTGAGGACTATATTTAGCTACTCTGACAATACGACATCCACAATATATAGCGTTAGCCGTATGGGTGCAAATGGTACAAATGGAACCGATGGCAGTAACGGAAAGAGCATCGGATCTGTAGTTAACTACTATTTGGCAACGGCATCTTCCAGCGGAGTTACAACGGCGACGAGTGGATGGACAACAGCTGTCCAGTCTGTGTCTGCGGCTAAGAAGTATCTTTGGAATTATGAAGTTGTAAAATACAGTGATGGAACCGTAGCAAGTACAACTGCGCCTTGCATTATTGGATCATATGGTGATCGGGGAAGTAAAGGGGATAAAGGTGATACCGGATCAACCGGAAATGGTATTAAGGGGATCGTGGAGCATTACGCGGTTTCTTCATCCAATTCGACTGTTCCTACATCGTGGTCGTCTACGGTTCCGACAATGACAGAGAGCAACAAATATCTCTGGAACTACGAGATAATTACTTATACAAATGGGACAATGGTTGATACTACGAAACGAGTCATAGGTGTATATGGTAATAAAGGTGCTACTGGGGCTACTGGTTCACAGGGATATAGTCTTGTGGCAAATGTGGTTAGAGACGCCTTCACCGAGTCTCAGTGGACAAGATATGGAACGATTAATCGCGAAGAAACTTGGTCCAGCACATCTGGTATCCGTAATGGTTGCCGGATTGGTGATATGTTTGCAATCGTTGGAACTGCAACGGACACAAA
>NZ_QUJZ01000020.1:0-68604 GCF_003480845.1 Blautia sp. TM10-2
ATGGGATATTTTTTAGGGCAACACAATCCGTCGAATTATTTTGCACTTACAAAGAAAACACCGATCTGCCGGAGATTCCGGATGAAAAACAGATCGATGATTTCATGGCCAGTGTGCATGAACGGATTGTGCGGGGAGAGATGTGACCGGGCCGGGGGCTTTGCCCCCCCCCGGAACCCGGCCACTTGATTTTCTTCTTATGATTTTTCTATGTTTTTTATGCAACATTTTTAGCTTATCATTGCTTACTGCACAATGCTGCTTTCTTCAATCCATTCTTGAATCCTTGAAGCACTTTCGTTAAGATAGTAGGCTATTTTTTAACTTCCATTCCATTTGTGTTCATGAATACAGCCATATCTTTTATTTTTTTCATTTCTTGGTTCCGCAATTCTTCATGAGTTTCTATTTTTTTCAGAATCTCACCGCAAAGAGCATCTTCTCTTTTTTCCATTTCCTCTGCGAATTCTTTACTACTTCCTTGAATTCCATTAATCTGTAACGAAAAAAGAGTCACGATTGCCTCTTTATCGGACTCACCAAAAATAGAATACTCTTTCATTTTTCCATCATCTCGTACTTTAGTTTGTGGACAAAAGATCCCGCCAAACTTGCATTCTGCCCTATACATATAAGACATAATCTGAAAACAGTCTTCTCTTTCCGGTTTATCTGATTTATTTGAAGCAACGTTTTCCCATTCGTTTTTATATTTTGCGTCAATGATCAAGAGTGGTCTGTTTTTATCGGAAATGACCTTTTTATCGGAAATGACCAAATCAGGCTGTAGCTCTATACTTTGACCATTACAGAAAAATGTTCCAAATGATTTTTTTCCCTCTATTTGATATTTGTTTTCTATTTTCTCCTTTACAATTTGAACCAAATATCTTTCCCATATATAATTCATGTTAATTAATATACCATTGACATTCGTCCCATCGTCCTCTGGCGCAATTCCCATATACTTTAAAATCAAAATTGCCGTTTTCCGGACACTTTCCCAATCCGAATATACCGCATGCGTGATTTTTTTTCGTTCCTTCTGAACCAGTTTTCGCGCTTCCTGACGCGACACAGGCTGCATGATATTTTTTAACTGTGAGATAAAATCTTTCACCGGTGTGTATTTTTTTTCCAATTCACGCATAAGGCCCGGCTGTCTTTTTTGCAATGATGTGTATGCCGTAAGAATCATACGATTCATATCATTATCAGCAGTATATTCTCGACTGGAATAGGCAATATTTCCGTTAAATATCGGATTGAGACGAATATGGCGTGCAACATCGATTCTTCCTTTTAATTTCGAATCGTTGTTTTCATACGTTCGATATCTGCGATAGATTCCTTTTCTATAAGCCCTTGCAATTTGTATTGCGAAAATAATTGCAAGAATCAAATCCAGAATCTCCCCTCTTCCCACCGAAGGCTCTACCTTCTGAAGAATATTTGCCTTCAAACCCAGTGCTTTATTTAACATATACTTGGAAAATTCACATGACTCATTTACGTCAAAACGGCTTCTTATAAAAACCTCTTCTTTCGTTCCATCGGAGGTTATCTGCAGCAGTCCAATATATTGTTGCGTCCAATATTCTCCCTTATTGCCCTGGGTCACAATCTTAAAAGGTTCTCCAGCCGCACAGTCGTTTTCATCAAGTACAAGAATATCACTTTGTGAAACTCCATCTATTAGCTTCGCAAATCTGTCTACTCTCTCCTCGGAATCTCCTGTTTCTTTATATATACTTTGCAGCAAACTACTTTCTTTATTAATTTCTTCTGATATGCACTCTTCCAATTTTGAGTAATCTTTTAAGTAAATCATTCCTTTTCCTCTGACGGAGTATTATTCTGAGCATTCTTTTGCACCTTTTCCCACTCCTTAAACGCCTCCAAATTGCACTCATTCACAAACTTCTCTTCATTTCCTTCTCCGCGTACATACTCGTAAAGAAGAGATTCTAATCTAAGATTCCAGACTTGTTGGATCAATTCATCGGCATTTTTGCAATTATTTATCCCAGGAACATTAGCAAACTGTCCTTGGCTGATATCATAATGCCTATTCAGTCCCTGATGATCTTCTATTTTTTTATTTACAAAACTAATATACTCAGCAATTTTCGAAAATTCAGCGTCTTTGTCTTTGCAGTTACTAAAAGCTTCTTCTGGTAACATATCCTGAATAATCTTTTTGAGATTTTCCGTAGCTTTTTCTACCTCTATCTCTTTCCATATAAATCTACGTCGCAACGCAAAATCCATACTTTCGACTGAACGGTCGATGTCATTCATAGTTCCTATCACAATAACATTCTCTGGAATATAAAATCCATCTTTAAACACATCTTTTTTTTCTTTTGAATAGTAACTTCCATTTTCTGGATCATAAGTACGAAGATTTGCATACTGTGTCTGAACAGAATTTTGTGGACCACGTTTATCTGACTCAAGGCAAAACATCAACTCACCAAATACTTTTGACAAATCGGCTCGATTGATTTCATCCACAATAAAGAAATATTTATCTTGGTTTTTATCCGATTCATTTCTTTCTACAACTTTACGGCAGAATTTTTTGAAAATGCCATCAAGTTTCCGAAATTCAACTTTTCCATGTGCATCCTCCACTGGCCGAAGCCCCTCAACAAAGTCTGTGTAATCATAGGATGGATGAAATTGAACTAATTGATAATCTGAGTTTGAATCATCTTTTTTCTGATCATCTGAATTTGGATCATTTTCTTTCAAATGCTTTTTATTATTTTTTGCAAACTTTTTGGCAACTTCTTTTGCCAGTCTGGTTTTTCCTGTTCCTGGGGCACCGGTTAAAATTATTTGTGTTGCACCATTTTCTACTAAATTATATAAATCCCCGAAATCATTCTGTTTATTATCCATTTTTAATATATCCTTTCCCGGTATATTTTCTATTATTTCTCTTAAGCGCTTTGTAAAGTCCTCTTTATCAAGCTGTCTTTCTTTACCTACTTTAGCATACATTTGAGAAGGTTGTTTAACGTCATCACCCAAGTTCTGAAACCACTTTTTTTCTTCAAGAATCCATCTGTCTTTCTCAGCATCCTTAGTGTCTGTATTAATCGTGTTGTAAATAATTACATAATCGCAATCGAATTCTCCTCCTTTTAACTTCAAAAGGTTTCCTTTTGATATACCATTATTGCTCAAAACTTTAAACCTTTGTCTCTCAATTTTAAAATTATAAGCGCGCAAATTCGTTTTCCAGTCCTCATCCTCAATGTTAATCTTATTAACATCAAATATCTCCTTCAATTGATTTTCTGCAGCTGATTTACTCATTTTGGTTCCTTTCATGATTTTATCTAGATACTGTTCTTTTTTCATGATATCGTAATTTCATTATTTAACAACGTTACCCTTTGGCACACGCTGAATGTGTAAGCATATTCCACTCACTACCGCTCATTATACCATGTATTTTTGTTACTGTACATATTTCAGCATATGTTTTTATGCAAAAAGCTTATATTTTTTAACTGTTTTTCGCTTTTTATACATATTTTGCACAAAAAGATTGTCCCAATTTTCCGTCTTCTTTTTCTACAGTATCAGACCTGCACCTGGCTTCAACCGTTTTTCTTTTCACTTCTATCCGCAAATCACCCGCACCGCCTCACTCACTTTCCTGTCCTCCACCGTCTCATACAGTTTCATCACTTCCATTTTCTGATCCCGATCCAGCCCCTTCTTTTTTGATATGTATATTTTGCACTGCAGTTCCCCTTCCTCATCCCACGCTTTTTCATTTCTCGGACATCCATTCAAATAGTCCCATTTTTCTTCATAAAACTTCCGCAACACTGCAAACGCCGTATTCCAGTCCATCGTTTCCTCTTTCTGCGTATCCAAAGCTGTCCTATTTTTACTGTTTCTCTGCTTTCCTTCCAGATTTTCTTTCTTCTCTTCCTTTTCTTCCCTCTCCCACTGTCTTCTCACAGCGTTTTCTCTTCCATAAAACCCAAAAACTCCGACAACTTTCGCCAGTACTTCGTTTTCCCAAAACAACAAAAAACTGCCCAGATAAACCAGCACTTCCGGAAGGAACAAAAGAACATGTCTCACAGCTTCCTCCCAGCGTGCTGTTTGATACTTTTGCACCAGCTGTCCTTCCATTTCTGTTTCTTCTATCGCTTCTGCTTCTTCCGTCAGTTCTGTTTTATCGCGCAGTCTTTCCCCATATCCGTTTCTTTTACTGTCCAGTTCTTCCTGTCCGAACCAGCTGTTCCGCGTCCCCCTGAACCGATTTTTCATGGTTCGACTTTCCATAATTCGACTCTCTATAAATCGCTTTTCCAATTCCGGTTTTCTCTTTACCGGCTGAAATGTTAATGGCTGTCTTCCCATAAAACTGCACACACCATGCCGGCAGAACCGCCCTTCTCCTTTATCCTGGCCTTTCAGTACAATTTCCAGCCATTCCTCTGCCAGAAATTCTTTTGATCTTTCCGTCTTTTTTACATCTGTCTTTTTCATCGTCACCTTTCCATCCTTTCCTCAAACATCCATTTCCAGAATCACCCGAATAGCCTCACATACCTTTAGTTCCATGTCTTCTTCCAGCAGCCACTGCAGAATCATTTTCTCCTGGTGATCCAGCTTATATCTTTTTTGAATGATTTTTTCCAGCTGCAATTTTGTAAATGCTACATCTAAATCGTAATCAATCCAGTTATCATCGTACATACCGTAAATATTCTGATAATAGTTATTATAAATTTCATATGATTCTTCTAATGTCATGTTTGTCCTCTTCTCTCTTCCATTTCATTTTGCTTTTCTTTAAAACGCATTTACCCCGGAAGAGAAATTTCTTTTCTTCCGGGGTAAATGCGTTCTTCCTATACCTCAAGCGGGGCATGCAGACTGCGGAAATGATTTTTCAAACACGCTCCAGCGTCCACTACAGAATTCTTTTTCTCTGTCCCTGTTGTTTTTTCAAAAATTCTCAAACAGCCCATCAATTAATCTGCTGTTCTCTACGCGATTGGCTAATTTTTCAAGTTCTTCTGTTACTTCTCCGCCCAGTTCCTGGTAGAATTCAAGCAATCTTTCCTGGCGTTCCTCGCATCCTGGCACTTTTTCCCATTCACGCGCCATTTTTTTGGAAAACAGACCGTTTACGTTATAAGTTTTCTGTATCTCCTGTTCTCCGTAATACTTCAGATCAATTTCTCTTTCTGCCGGCTTTGCCAGTTCCGCGCGCATCTGGCCGATAATAAAGTCCATGGAAAATGCAGGACTCTCCCATTCCAAAAAAGCACGGTACATTTCCACATCGGTATCGACGTCTCTTGGAAATCCCGGTGCTGACATGTATGGTGTCCGTATGTCTCTCAGATTGAAAAACAGAGTTGCATACCAGTTCAGATGCTCGAAATGTGTCTCTAACAGATAACGCAGCAGCGGCACATTTCCGGCTTTCATCACCTGATCCGGCTCTGCAAATTCGATTAATCCTGTGTAGTGTTCCAGCATGTATTCTGTCAGCTCTTTCCCCGCACCGGCAACTGCCTGACCCAGTGCCTCTTTTTCTCCGTACGCCAGGCTTGCGCCATCGATATCATAATGGTCGATGCAGTAATCCAGCATCTCCGGACTGCCGGACAGAATCGCCGCTGTGAGAATACCCGGGATATAAAAATCTCCGACAATCGTTTCCCGGCGAATGCTGTAATAGGTTTTTCTGGCTCCCGGAATACGATCCCATTCACAGGTGTATTCCCAGTACTCCATATTTTCTTCCGTCATTTCCTCGTCTTTTGCTTCAAACATCTGCAGCAGGGAAACGTTTCCGCTCATCACAGCCGCCAGATAATTGGGCGCATCGGTCCAGCACAGTTCTTCATGAAGATACATCTTTCGGAACGCAACGACACCGTATTTATCCATGCTGATAAATTTCTTTGCAATTTTCTCCAGATGGGACGACTCCTGTACCTGAAGAAGTCCGTCAATCGTTGTGGCAGATTCGAGTGCCCACAGGCAGACATCTTCCCTGCCGCAGCCTCTTCCATACCAGTAAGTATAGGCGGCCAGCGGAATGGCATTTCGGTTATACTGGTCTGGTTTCAGTTGATTTTCATCAAAGAATCTCTTGATTTCTTCCAGTTCTGCGTCCTGATCCAGGAGTTCCCGGATCTTTTTCGTATCCCAGACTGTTTTTCCGATATCATTTAAGGCTGTGGATTTTTTCAGGTGTACTTTCTGCAGTTCTTTCTCAAAAATCTCTCTTTCTACTGGGTTCATTGCATTTAAGACTGTCTCTTTCATTCGTTTTTCCTTCCATAATAATCTCTTTTTTCTCTTGTTAATTTCCTGTTCTTTTTGTTTCATCTCCATAAAGAAGCGCCTCTCCCAATGCTTCGATTTTGCCCCTGCAGACTACCGGGTTTTCCAGTTTGTAATGGTCGAAACCATATTCCAGCATTCCCATATCCCCTGAGAGAATGAGTGCGGTGAGTACATTTGGAATACAGAATTTTTTCGAAACGTTTTCCCGGCCTATCGTATAGCAAGGCAGCTTTCTGCTCCTACAAGGGGCAAATTCTTCCTTCCAGCCAAGGTCTTCTTCTTCATCCTCTTCTTCCATTTGTCTTTCCTTTTCAAATGCCTGCAATAGTGCAATATTGCCACTTAAAATAGCAACCAGCGTATTCGGTGCATCCGTCCAGAAGTTCGCGGATTCCTTTTGTATTCCAGACCGCTTTTCCTGCATCCCGGAAAGAGTGCGTCTGTTTTGTGTACACTTTCTGCAATTCTGCTTCCAGGATTTTTCTTTCCTTCGGATTCATTTTGTTTAAAACAGCTTCCTTCATCTTATATCTCCCCTTCCAATCTTCAGCGCAAGGCTGCTTTCCTTCGCTGTTTGCTGTTTTTTTCGTCAGGTATCCTTAAAACAAGGGTACCACACTCCTTACCTTTTCGCATTCATCCGTCAGATGAAAACGGATATTTTTCATTCATCTGTCAGATGAATTTTCTCGTTAATGTTCACTCAGTACCTGAACACTTGCTGTTCAGGTACGTAAGAATGTGATTCAGGTGTGAACAGCCCTCCTTTTGCGAAGCAAAACTCTAAATGAGGGCTGCTTACGTTACTGTTCGCAGGACACCTGTGAACAGTAACATTTTCTCCCTTGTAATCAAATGCCCTTTATGATAAGGTTAAGATATCTTTAGATTTGACTTTTATTCGTAGCTATGTCTGTAAATCATGCAGACACTTCCATTTAGAAAGGAGCAAATACCCCCGATGGGAATCTATCTAAACAGCAGCAGTGCTTTTGGATTATTTCGCAGAGATTGTCTATCAACCTATTTCATAGATAAATCTTCTATCTTAAAAGAACTTGTTCCACTCGTTGAATCAGATGATTATGATCCGGAAAAAACCGTTTTGAATTCTCAAAACAGTCAAAAATATGTGGCGATTACCAGACCGCGCAGGTTTGGAAAAACCGTCATGGCCAATATGATTGCTTCCTACTTTGGCAGAGGAATTGACAGCAGTAAAATTTTTGATCGATTAGCTGTCTCTCAGTATCCCTGGTATCAAAAGCACTTAAACCAGCATAATGTGATTCATATCATGTTCAATGAGATTCCTGCTGAAATCACCGATTATAACCATTATATAAACCGCATAAAAAAAACGCTGCTTCTGGATCTGCAAAAAGCTTACCCAGATGCTGCGATTGAAAAAGAGGACTCGGTATGGGATGCGTTGACCAGAATTTACGAATATTGTAACCAGGAACAATTTATTTTTATATTAGATGAGTGGGATTACATTTATCATCAGCCTTATATGACCGATGCAGATAAGACTGCCTATACCAAATTTCTGAGCAATCTTCTGAAAGATAAAGCTTATGTAGAAATGGCCTATATGACCGGTATTTTGCCAATTGCAAAATATTCCAGCGGTTCTGAACTGAACATGTTTTTTGAATATTCTATGGCAACCCGCGCAAAATTCAGCGAATATTTTGGGTTCACGGACGATGAAGTCAATCTGTTATATCAAAGATATTTGCAAATAGAAAAAAATCCTTCCGTTACGCGGGAAGGATTGGAATTATGGTACGATGGCTATCAGACCGCAGGCGGAAAAAAACTCTATAACCCACGCTCTGTCGTAGGGGCTTTAAGTGACAATCAATTGGGAAATTACTGGACAAGTTCTGGTCCGTACGATGAAATTTTCTATTATATCGGCGCAAATGTAGATGCTGTAAAAGATGATATTGCTCTTATGGTCGCCGACATTCCCGTTCCTGCCAAAATTCAGGAATATGCGGCAACGTCTATGGAACTGAAAACAAAAGATGAAATTTTTTCTGCCATGGTAGTCTATGGATTTTTAAATTATTCCAAGGGTTATATATCCATACCAAACAAAGAGTTGATGGACAAATTTGCCGAAGTAATTCAAAGAGAACCATCCCTTGGAAATGTTTACAAGCTTGCGAAAGAATCCGGCCGAATGCTTGCAGCTACAAAAGCCGGCGATACGAAAACAATGGCCGAACTGCTGGAATACGCACACAACACCCACAGCCCGCTGACACTGTATAACAATGAAGCGGAACTGGCTTCTATCATTCGCTGGGTATATTTGAAGGCTTTAGATTTTTATCGTATTGAACGGGAAGATAAAGCCGGTATCGGTTATGTTGATTTTATTTTCTATCCATTTCAAAAAAATGATGATGCCATTATCATAGAATTAAAAGTTAACCACTCTGCTGATGAAGCCATCCAGCAAATCAAAGACCGGCAGTATGCATTACGTTTTGAAGGAAAATTTGGCGAAAAAGCGGAATATACCGGTCGTATTCTCGCGGTGGGTATTGCTTACCATAAAGACGATATCAAAAAACTTCATGAATGTAAGGTGGAGGTTCTTCGTGAGAAAATTGTCTGATGCAGTTTTTCTGTCTATGATATTTATAAATTTTTTCTCATCCTTGATTTTTTAAGAGCAGGCGGAAATTCGCCTGCTCTTTTACACGCAATTTTATTCTTACCGTCATAGAAATTCTTACTTGCAAGTTTTCTCAGAGCTTGTTGGGGTACGCTCTAAGTTCTTTTCAAATTTCATGCAACTCTATCGTAGTTTACAATTTTTCTTTCCGCTTTCTCATCTCTTTTAGTTTCTGGTTCATGCTTTCCGCCACCATATGGTCATTTACATATACGATCAGATTCACCGTAACATAAACTCCAATAATCAAAACCTCCATCAGCACGACCATTTTAGCTTTGCTGAAGTAAAACCATCCGAATGCTCTGCCAAGTCCCAGGACAGCACAATTAGCATAGATAAAATAGATGATCTGCCGTGCAATCATGCCCTGTTTGGATACTTCTTTTCCTTCCTCATCCGGGTACATCAGAATCGGGATGGAGCATACAGCGGAAACCAGAAGAATCTGCCAGAGAATCATGACACTGATCTGGGCATCCAGACCGCACATCACAGTAATATAGATCGCGGATGCAAGCAGAACGCACACGGTAATTTTCGAAAAAATATTTGCAAGAATTTTTATTTTATTCATCATTGTTTTCGCCTCCCTACAATCCCAGTCGTTCTTTCAGAACCGGCACATACTGCCGGGAAATAATCACTTTTTCCTCATTTTCGAGTAACGCTTCAAATCTGCCGCCAAAAGCAGGCGACAAATGCCGGATTTTGTCCAGATTTAGAATCATGGATTTGGAGGCCCGCATAAATGGAAAAGACACCAGCTGTTCTTCTAACTGATACAGTTTTTCTTTAACTTCATAAACATTCTTTTGTCCATAGGCAAAGACCTTATTGTCCGTTGCCTCAAAATAGAAAATATCCGGAAGTGCCAGAAGAGTAATTCCTTTTGCATCGTATCCCGTAATTTTTCGATCCCCGTTTTTCAGTTTGCAGATCAGATGGTTGATGTCCTCCGTCAGCACACGGCATTTGATGATGATTTCTTCCTCTTCGTCCGGAGATGGATTGATGATCGTTATCTTCACATTGGTTCCCTCTTTTCTTTTCCCTATCCTCTTTTATATCGGATTTTCTTGGAGATGTCTATCCCTTGTATGGTATGCTGTATAAAAATTTTCGAATCAGTTTCAACTTTTTTGCTGTATACGGCTGATAGCGGATCGGAAAATCCATCCATGTCTTTTTATCCACGATGCTGCGCTTATGTGTGAATTCCGCAAATCCGGCCTCACCGTGATAGCCGCCCATACCGCTTTCTCCTACACCGCCAAACGGCATCTCACTGGTAGCAAGATGAATCAGTGTGTCGTTGATGCAGCCACCGCCAAACCGGCACCTCTCCAGAACCGTTTTCTTCACCTTTTTGTTTTCCGTAAAGCAGTACAGGGCAAGCGGTTTGGGGCGTTGATTGATCCAGGAGAGTGCATCCTCAAGTTTTTCATACGTCAATACTGGCAGGATGGGACCAAAAATCTCCTCCTGCATGACCGCATCTTCCCATTCTACGTGATCCAACACAATAGGTTCGATCCGCAGTTGATAAACTTTCCAAAGACAATGCGTCTTGCCGCAAGCCGGATCTTACTGCTTTTTTCTACAATGCATGGGCTTTTTCCGCCAAGTTCCAGTGTCACGGGCGTCAGATGTCTTGCAGCACTTTCCATGACCTGCTTTCCGACCGCTACACTTCCTGTGAAAAAAATCTTATCAAATTTTTCCTGTAAAAGTGCCTGATTTTCCTCCCGTCCGCCTAAAACAACGGCAACATATTCTGGTGGAAAACATTCTTCTAACAGATCTTTCAGGACATTTGCACTGGCCGGTGCATAAGCACTTGGCTTTACCACCGCAGTATTTCCTGCCGCAATGGCATCTACCAGCGGTTCTAACGTCAGCAGAACAGGGTAATTCCACGGGCTCATAATCAGCACATTGCCATAAGGAGAAGGGCTTTGATAACTTTTCGCAGCGAACTGCGCCAGCGGTGTTCTGACATGTTTTTGTCTGCAAAGCGCCCTAAGTGCTGCTTCATCCAGCGGATTTCCCCCTGCACCAGTCCAATCTCACACATCATCTCCGTCTTGCTCTTTCCAAGATCCGTATGCAGCGCTTTGCAGAGGATCTGCTCCTGTTTTTGCAAGGCCATTTCCAATCTGCTCAAAGCCTCCATCCGCACATACAAACGCCCATTTAATGCGGTACGAACCGAAACAATACGATCCGCATTTACAATCGTTGTCTTTGATGCACGCTACATACATTTTCTTGTTATTTTCTCTTCCAGCTGATACAGTCTGCTTTTAATTTCATAAAACTTATTTGACGTATAAGCAAACACCTTGTTTTGCACTGCCTCGAAATATAAAATATCTTCTGTTCTTATGGAAACACATTATTTCTTTTCTGTGTATCCCCGGATAGATTCCCCTTTGCTTCTTACATACTCTTTTATTTCTGCAAATTCTTTCGTAAAATTTACATATTCGAGTATAACGCCCCTTTTTCCGGGTCATCGATCTCTCTTTCTGTAATATTCATAACTGTCTCTTTTCTCATTTTTTATTCATTCTATAGTCGAAGGATATATTTACTTCCCATCTTTCTCCGGAAGAGCTGTCATGCACAAAAAAATAATTCCAAATACCACAACACATCCAACCATAAGCATCACCATCTGATTTACACTTACTACAGACCCCTGGAACTTCGGGTTACAATCCAGTGTATCACGAATCGCAGTAATCATTTCTTCTGGCAGCTGATTGTTCTCCATCTCTTCGAAGATTCCACGGAGCATATGATTTTTCAACAGAGAAGTTCCGTAGGTACTTGGCAGATACGACAGTACTTTCTGCAGGCCGCTGCCGAAATTTGAAATCGGCATGTAAGCTCCGCATAAAAATCCATACCCGGCACTTACGATCGTTCCCACTGCGGATAACTGACCCTGGGTTGTCAGTGGAAAACTGACGATGCTTGACAACGTGCTTCCAAAGAGTACCAGTAAAATTTCATCGAGAAGAACCCAGAATACATCTACAGCGCTCATATACCAGCCCATTTTGTACATATAGCCAAGGCATAATACAAGCGCAAGCCCATTCACCAGCAGGGAATTGACTACAGTAGATAAAAAATACCCAAGATAAAGCTGTGCTTTGCTGATTGGCGATACATTAAAATCTTTCCTTGTTCCGTTTGCCCGGTCCTGTACCATCGTAAGATTCACGCAGAATGTCACAGTCACACAGCTGACTGCCAGAAGAGCCGCGGCAAGCTGTGCGGCCACCGTTCCATCGATCAGTTTGTCTGAGATTGTAATCATGTCCGGGATCGCGGACACAAAGGAATCTCTGTATACGTTTGCCAGAAATGTAGCATACAGCAAAATCAGAATTCCCGGAGTAATTAAAGCCGAAAAAAACATTCCTCTGTCTTTAAAAAACAATTTTCTGTTTCGACTTATAAGTGCAAATACTGCCTTCATCTGTGCTCACCTCCCAATGTTTTTCCGGTTACAGCAAGAAATACATCATCCATTCTGCCCTTTACCACTTCATAATCACGGAATATTTCCTGATGTTCCACGATCAGCCGGGTAGCCTCTGCGGTATTTTTTACTTTTAACTGATAGCCATCCCGGATCTTTTTATACTCTCTGCCCAGTGTTTTGATTTCTTCTTCTGTCACACCATAAACAGACATAGTGTCCTGCACATACTCATTTTTCAGCTCAAAAGGAGTTCCTTCTGCCACGATGCTTCCTTTATCCAGAATCACCACATAACCGGCATTTGCAGCTTCTTCCATGTAGTGCGTAGTCAGAAAAACTGTCAGCTTTTCTTCCACTCGAAGTTTTTCAATGATATCCCAGATCAAAAGCCGCGTCTGTGGGTCAAGTCCTGTCGTTGGTTCATCTAAAATCAGAAGTTCGGGCCGATGCAGCAAGGCTCTTGCAATATCAATTCTTCTTCTCTGTCCGCCGGACAGTTTTCCGACCGGCCGGTTCAGATAATCTCCGAAATCAAAAATCTCCACCAGTTCCCGCAATCTTTTTTCAAACGCTTTTCCTGTTATTCCATAAAGCGCTGCTCTGTTTTTCAGATTTTCCCTGACGGTAAGTGGCTTGTCCAGCACACTGTCCTGAAATACCACGCCAAGCATTGTTCCAACTTTCCTTCCGATCTTATCCAGATCTGTGCCCTGGATCTGAACCGTTCCGCTGTCTTTGTGAAGCTGCCCGCAGATGATCGAAATCGTTGTGCTCTTCCCTGCCCCGTTTACACCAAGGAATGCAAAGAGCTCTCCTTTTTTCACCTGAAAACTCAGATCATTGACTGCTTTTACATCACCAAAGCTTTTCTTTAAATGAGTGATTTTAATCATATCTGTTTCCATTACGCCTGCCCTCTCCTTTGATTTCTTTGCTGTTCCACATAAAAAATATCAGACAATTTCAATTGATACAAAACGTGATTTTTATATCCACATACCGATGTTTGTCCAAATACAGCTTCCCGAACATTCTGCACCCAGGATGCTTCCCTGTTGTGGCAATATACCATAACATGTTCTTCCTGCTTTGGATCAATCTGTTCCACCTCACATTTCATCCATCTCACCCCCAGTTATTCCTATTTCTTTTATATATGATTTTACAGCATTCGTCCAGTCTGCATGATGTGAAATGCAGAAATTCGCGGGTAAGATGCCAATTTCTGTTGTCTGCTCGTCTGGCGCATAGGAATTCATAAAAATAAGTGGAAAGCCATGTCAATGGACATGCAACTTTCCACTTATTCATTTTCATAAATTTTTTAATCACTTGAAACTCCACGTCATGAATTCCCGCTTATCTTAATACTTCATCTTTGATCTGTTGTCCTTCCATCTTTTCAACATTCCTCTTCTCAAAATGAGTTATGAATACGAAATCCTAAAATAGTCTAAATATTCCTTATACCGATCCTGCGCTGTCAGACAGGTATCCATCAGATAACCTTTTTCATTGTTCCATTCTTTCAGACCACGATAATAAAACATCTTCAGATCCTCTTCGATCATGAACGGAACGATATTGTACTTCAGGCATTCCTTGAACATAAGCAATCGGCCTACACATAATTTCTTCTCATCTTCAACAACTAATACTCTCAATTTATTTTTCTCCATTTTCTTAACAGGAATTTTACACCCTCTATTGTACAATGCAAACATCGAAAGGTCAATAAACGGACTTTGAACATTGAAAGGAGTATTTTAATGAAATCTGAAAAAGCAACACAGATTCTTTTACTTGCAGCCGGTCTGGTGTTTTTCCTTGTCGGGATCTTCCGCGGAGAAGCAGCGGTTGTTCTTAGCAAGGCAATAAAATTATGTATGGAGTGTGTAGGAATTGGATAAGAAAATGAAATCAAACAAAAACTTTCTGGCCCGCTTCCGCGGATGGATTCAGGCAGCTGCTACACTGCTGACCAACATTCACATCCCGAATCTGTTTAAAGGGAAAATTTATCAGGGAAATGTAAAAACGATGTGCGTCCCGGGACTAAACTGTTACTCTTGTCCTGCCGCCACAGGTGCCTGTCCGATTGGAGCTTTTCAAGCCGTGGTCGGTTCTTCAAAATTCAAATTTACCTACTACATCACCGGATTTTTCATCCTGTTAGGTGTTCTGTTAGGGCGGTTTATCTGTGGATTTCTCTGTCCGTTTGGATGGTTCCAGGATCTGCTGCATAAGATTCCGGGCAAGAAACTTTCCACCGCAAAACTGAAGCCTCTGCGGTATCTGAAATATGTGATTCTG
This sequence comes from Blautia sp. TM10-2, assembly GCF_003480845.1. Taxonomy (NCBI): domain Bacteria; kingdom Bacillati; phylum Bacillota; class Clostridia; order Lachnospirales; family Lachnospiraceae; genus Blautia; species Blautia sp. TM10-2. Next base: position 14,847 of record NZ_QUJZ01000020.1, read on the forward strand.
GTCGTCTTTGTTATACTACTTCCGGCATTTGTAACCAATTCACTTGGTATGGGAGATCCTTTCTTCTGCAAATACATTTGCCCACAGGGCGTACTTGAAGGCGCAATTCCACTGTCACTTGCCAACTCAGGAATCCGTGCCGCACTCGGACATTTATTTACATTTAAGTTCACAGTCCTTGCGCTTTTCATCATCCTGAGCATCTTGTTTTACCGTCCATTTTGTAAATGGATCTGCCCGCTGGGTGCTGTTTACTCACTGTTTAACAAGGTATCTTTTCTTAAGATTCAGGTTGATCATGAGAAATGTGTTGGCTGCCAGAAATGTAGTCGTGTCTGTAAGATGGATGTCAATGTAGTAGACACACCAAACCATCCGGAGTGTATCCGATGCGGAGAATGTATGAAAGCCTGCCCGACTGATGCAATCTGCTATCATTACGGATTTTCAACTAAGAAACAGGCTGAAAATAAAAACTAATAAAACGTAATTTAAAGGAGATTTAAAATCATGAAAAACAAAACACTTAGAACAAACTCAATGAAATTAAAAAAGGTAATTGCTGCATCCCTTGCCATTTCTGTACTTTTTGCGTTTACAGGCTGCGGAAATTCCTCCTCAACAGACAATACAAACACAAAACAGGAATCTTCTTCCACAACAGAAACGGGCAGCGCAGACGAGCTGAACAAAAAACGGGATGACCTTTACCAGCAGGAAAACCAGCTTTTTGCTGATCACAAAGATGCATGGGACAAAGCCTTTGGTCTTATGAACAAGAACGCTGCCGGTGATGCCATGAGCGAAAACTATGCTGATACCCTCGCAAGCACAGTGGAATCTAACAAAGACTCTTTCTCTAAAGAAGAATATGAAACTCTGTGCAAAGACATCGAGACAATCCGCGGAATTGAAGAAGAAATTGCCAAGCTTGAGAAAGAGATTGCTGCATCCGATTCCTCTGACAGCTCTTCCTCTAAATCAGACGAATCCACAGCTGTATTCAAAGGTTTCAAAGGAAAAGATCTGGATGGAAACGATGTAGATGACAGTCTTTTCGCTAAAAATAAAGTTACAGTTGTAAATTTCTGGTTCAGTGGATGCAAGCCATGTGTCGGAGAGCTCTCTAAGCTGAATGAATTAAATGAGAAACTCAAAGAAATGGGTGGCGAAGTTGTTGGTATCAACATGGATACTTTAGACAACAATGAAGCCGGAATCAAAGAGGCAAAAGAAATCCTGAAAGCTCAGGGCGCTTCCTACAAGAACCTGACTTTCGATTCTAATTCAACAGTTGGAAACTATGCTGGAAAAGGAAACATCATGGCATTTCCTACAACCGTTCTTGTAGATAAAGACGGAAATATCGTTGGGGAACCTTTCATGGGTGGCATTGACGATCAGTCAAACTACGATCAGCTGATGAAGCAGATTCAGTCCGTACTGGACCAGAAATAATTTACATAAATATCCTAGTTAGGGGGCAGTTACTGTTTGCAGTAACTGCCCCCTAACATCATTAATAATGAAGGCATCCCAGGACAGCTTCATAGTTTCCTCCAATAGCTTCATAGCACTCTCGCATTGTCATATTTTGGTCCTCCTGTCAATTGTATTCCACTAATTCATGAACCTCTGCTAATCAATGATATACATACCTTATAATCGTTTTTATAACTTCATCAATCACAATCGGCTTTGACAAATGTGCGTTCATTCCTGCATCCAGTGATGCCTGAACATCTTCTGCAAATGAATTAGCTGTCATTGCTATAATAGGAATGTTTTTTCCATCCGGTCTGTCATTCATTGCCCTGATTGCTTTTACCGCTTCATAACCATTCATTTCAGGCATCATGATATCCATCAGGATTACATCAAATGTGCCTTTCGGATGATTTCTGAAAATCTCAACAGCATTCTTTCCATCCACAGCTCTTTCTACATTCATCCCGAACTCTTCCAACTGCACGGCAGCAATCTCTGCATTCAGTTCATTATCCTCTGCAAGAAGGACATTCACACCTGTAAGATTCACCTTTTCAGAAATACCTGTGTCTGACTTATTACATTCCTTATCTGTAATTTCCAAAGGAATATCCACGGCAAATGTGGTTCCCTCATGCTTTTTACTCTGCACGGAAATGGTTCCCCCCATCATATCTACATACTTCTTTACGATAGCCATCCCCAGTCCAACTCCATGGTACTGCGTTCTCACACCGGAATCTTCCTGTGCAAATTCCTCAAAAACTTCTTTTGTAAATTCCTCACTCATGCCAATACCAGTATCCGAAATGCGGTAACGCATATTTATATATCCATCCCCGCCCTTTTCCTGACACCGGGCTTCAAATGTAATCGTCCCTCCATCCGGAGTGAATTTCACGGCATTGCTCAGAATATTGACCAGCACATCACGCAGGCGTGCAGGATCCGCAAGTACATTTGGAATCTTTGCATCTTCACGCTGAATCTTAAAGTTGATATCCCTGTTCGTAAGAAAGCCTTTTATAATATCCAATGCAGAATCTGTAATGTTTTTCACATCCGCCGGTACCGGATTGTATTTCACTTTTCCACTTTCGATGCGGGTCAGATCTAATACATCATTGATCAGCGACAGTAAATGCTCTGAGCTTTCGTCAATCTTTTCCAGACAATTTTTCACTTCGTCTGACGGATTGTTTTTCATTGCAATACCGGTAAATCCTATGATTGCATTCATCGGTGTCCTCATATCATGGGACATATGTGACAGAAATGCTGTTTTTGCCTTGTTTGCAGCCTGTGCATGCTCTGCCAGTTCCGCCATTTCCTCAGCTTTCTCCTGGGCCGCCTTCTGAGCTTTTTTTCTTGCACTGAGACGCACCATTGTCCCAGCCATAGCAGTCAGCAGCCATCCAAAAATAAGAAGAACCCAAACAGTAACAACAGGATGCAGACGTATCCAGTCAACAAGTGTAAGCTCTGTTGCTTTGTATGTGGTATACTGTGCTGCAAGATCTTCAACAAGATTTTGGGGCATGGCATACATTGCTTTCGTCAGAATACCAGCCAGCGCATGGTTCTCAGTTGATGAAATTACCATGCGGTAGGTGAATGTAGGCTGTTCCAGCAGAGTATATGTCATGGTGCCCGTAGTGTCACTGTTCACAAACGCCTGTGCCATGTAATAGTAGACGAAGGCAGCATCTGCTTTACCCTCACGGACAGCTTCCATCATTTCCTGTCGGGTACTGCACATCAGTTTTTCTGCACCGGGTGCCATTGCATCTTCAATTGACTTTGATGCTGTCTGGTCAACAGTAGTAACAACATTAATTTTTCCATCAAAGTCACGCCGTGTCACCCTTGCCAGCTGCATCGTAATGAAAGGTGCAGTAATCCCCCATTTTTTCGTCTCAGCATAGTTATCTGTTTCCAGGCGTGCATCGATACTCATATCTGTGGTTTCCGTATTTTTCTGATAAGCAATATACTCATCTCTGGTGGCAGGTGTAAGAAACTCATAGGAAATCCCGGCATAGTCTGCAATTTTCCGGAAGTAATCCGGGATAATACCCTTCATCTCACCATTTTCATTATAAGAATATGGATAACGGGTCGGATCACACAGAACATGAAGCGGGTTGTCCTTGGAATACTGTGAAATAATACTTTTTTCTTTCTCCGTATATTCCAGATTCTTAGTTTCGATGCTTTCATAATTTTTATTATAAAGTGTCGTTTTCCAGTCACCCTCAACTGCATTCATCTGGCCGATTGCATAATTGATCTCATTCAGCAATTCTGTATTACCTTTTTTAACCATGACATAGAAATCGCTGCTGTCAAATTTATCCACGATACGCTCATTGTTTGTTTTTCTCATAGAAGTGGCAGCAATAGCATCAACATTTCCGCTCTGAAGAGCTTCCTCCATCTCTTCTGTCGTATCAAAATAAAATGGATCATATGTAAATCCTTTATTGCCTGCAAAATCCGCAAACTCTTTATCTCGTGAGCTTCCGTTCAAAAGTGCCACACGCATACCGTTGTAAGTACTGTAATTGCCATCCACAATCGTGCTGTTGTCACTGCGGACGGTCAGAATCCCATTATTGGTTCCGATCGGACGTGAAAAATCAAACTTTTCTTCTCTTTCCGGTGTTTTGCGGGGAGATGTTACCATATCAATCTCGCCATCTTCAAGCATCTGCTGCATATCATCCCAGCTCTTATCATATCCGACATATTCGTAATCTACATCCCAATAACGGGCCATCAGCCGAAGAAAATCATAGCCATACCCACTGCGGTTGCCTTCTTCATCCATCACATGATAACCATCCATGGCAAAGAAACCGACTTTGACAGTTTCATGCTGCGAACTGTCCTCGGCTGCATATGCAGTCTGGGGAGAAAATATCATACACACGCATACAAAAGCCAGTAATACTGCCACATATTTCTTTGCTCTCGAAATCATATTAAATCTCCTGTCTGTCTGTCTGTCTGTCTGTCTGTCTGTCTGTCTGTCTGTCAAATATATTTCTCTATACATCTCCTTGTCAACCTCCTGGTTTAATAAAATTGCACTACCGCATCAAATCCATTTGTCACTGTTCAGTGACCTGCGGTTCGGTCCCCCCCACCGGTCTTTATGCTTCTGAACTTGAAGACAGTTTTTCCTGCCTCAATCTTGCTCATATCCAGAACGTCATTGATAATTCCCAACAGATGCTGTGATGAAATATCTATTTTATCTGCATACTCTATAACTTTTGCTTTATTTCCTGCATCATGTCTGATCAAAGATGTGATACCAATGATTGCATTCATAGGTGTACGAGTATCATGCGACATTATTGTTACGTCTATGAAATAATACCGTAAAAAAGCACTGCCAGACAGACAGTGCACGTCATTTCATGCAACTGGCTGCCATTTTACAGGCCCTGTAGCTTTGCGTCCCAGACTTTCATCTGGTTTGCCGATTTCCTTATTATAGCTTTTAGACTTACGCAAAAAACTGATTTTATTATACTATAGTACTCTACTGTACACAAGAAAAACATTACCGTTTTAACGCCCAAAAACATATTGTCATTATACTGTCATTTTTTTAAAAACTTATTCCGTTTTTCAACTTCTATGATATAATGCTTTATTATAAAAACTCCAATGAATAAACTGAGGTGAACCAAGTGAAGAAAAAAACACTTGTGCCTCTTATTATTTTTTTACTGGGCATATGCCTTGTTGGTTTAATTGTATACAAAACAGACACCCATGAAAAAAATCAGAGACACATATTGGCACAATTAAACGCAACCACCTATGGTGAACGCATAAAGAATGAAATTGCAGATGGAATTGGAATTACAGATACTTTGGAACAGATCTTAATCAGTGAAAATGGCGAAATCCATCAGTTTGAGACGATTGCCGGGAATCTTATGTCTGATTCTATTGAAAGCGTGCAGCTCGCTCCTAATGGTGTTGTAACAGATATTTATCCGGCTGAAGGAAATGAGGCAGGTAAGATCGATCTGCTCCATGATAAAGACCGTAAAGAGATTTCCTGTTATGCAAGAGATAACCATGCAACCATTACGCAGGGGCCCTTCGAATTAAAACAGGGCGGTTATGGAATTGCAGTCCGCAATCCAGTCTACCTGAAAGATAAAAGCGGACAAGAGTATTTCTGGGGATTTACCATTGTTATCCTGCGTGTTCCGGATATTTTTTCAGATACAGTCAGTGCACTTTCAAATTTTGGATATGAATACAAAATTTTAAAAACAGACACTCCCTGGAGCGATACTTATAAAGTGGTTTATCAGTCAGATGGTCAAATAGATCATCCGATTTCTTACGCTTTTACAGTAGGGGATGGAACCTGGAAGCTTGAGGTAACTCCTAAAACCGGATGGAGAAATAACACACTACTGATAATTATCAGTGGTATGTTTCTTACTATAAGCCTTCTTCTGTCAGTACTTACCAGGGTATGGCTGGTAGCAAAAGAACACAAGAACAAATATAAAATACTGGCGCGCACAGATTCTCTTACAAATATTTATAATCGCTATGGATTTGATGAATTAGCAGAAAAAATAATTTCTAAAAATCCACAAACACATTTTGTGGCTGCGCTCCTTGATATTGATGACTTTAAGTTTATCAATGATATCTATGGCCATAGTTATGGAGACAAAGCATTAAAGAGTCTGGCAGACAGTATGAAAGCTTTTTTCCCATCCGATGCATTGCTTGGAAGAAATGGTGGTGACGAATTCTGCATTCTTTTACCAAATTGTACCTTTAAGGAAGCAGATAAACAGCTGCAGCAATTCACTAAGCTTCCAAAAACGTTTTCATATCACGGTAAAGAACTCGCATTTTATATATCTCTCGGATATGCAGAATATCCAACATTTGCAGCCAGCCCTTCACAGCTTATGCGCTGTGCAGATGCAGCTCTTTATGAAATAAAACTGCATGGAAAAAACGGATGTATGGCTTACAGAAAAGGTCTCCAGTCAGGAGTCCGCAAACAGCTTGGATTTGCACTGAAGGATATCTCTGAACACCTTCCAGGTGCATTTATCATATATAGAGCAGACAAAGAAGATGATGAGCTCTTTTATGCAAACCACGAATTTCTTCATATGACTGGTTATAAGAGCATGGATGAACTATTCAGGCTTACTCAAAAAAGGTTCCGCAATCTGATCCGACAAGATGAACAACAACAGATTGAAACAAGCATCTGGGAACAGATTGGCACAGGCAATGAAAATGACTATATTCACTTTCATCTTCGAAAAGCTGACGGAACTTATCTTTCCGTGCTTGATCATGGAAGAATCGTAGAAAGCCAACAATACGGAAAAGTATTTTATGTATTGTTCATGGATTGGGAAGATATGCATCTTCGTTACAGTGATAAATTTTCCGAATAAATAAAAAAAACTGCTAAAAAGTTGTGAACCGAACTTCTTAGCAGTTTTTTTACTAATCTACCAGATTGTTTTGTAACGTACTGATCAATTCCTCTATAACAATTGGCTTGGATAAGAAGCCATTCATACCACATTCCAGTGCTTTCTTTTTGTCTTCGTCAAAAGCATTGGCAGTCATGGCAAGGATGGTAATTCCCGCCAGCGCCGGATCCCTAAGGGCACGGATCTGCTTCGTGGCCTCATATCCGTTCATTACCGGCATCTGCACATCCATCAGCACCAGATCATAATTACATGGCTTCGAATTCTTAACTTTCTCCACTGCCTCTGCCCCATTTTCTGCAGTATCAACCATGAAGCCATATTCGTTAAGGATCTCCACCGCAATTTCACGGTTCAGTTCATTGTCTTCCACAAGCAGTATGCACCTGCCTCTGAAATCTGAGCTTGTCTCAGGAAGAACGGGATTCTCCTGCTCAGCCTGATTCTGGCCGATAGCAGCCATCAGGGTATCTCTGATATCTGACATAAAAAGAGGCTTCGCACAGAATGCAGTCACCCCTGCAGCCCTGGCTTCCACTTCGATGTCTGACCAGTCATAAGCAGTCAGGATAATGATCGGCGTATCATCACCAAGACTGCGGATCTGTCTGGTGACCTCAATGCCATTCATATCCGGCAGACGCCAGTCAATAATATAAGCATGGAATGCATCCCCAAGCTCCATAGACTGCCTTGCACGCAGAACAGCCTCCTTACCGGAAAGTGTCCATTCCGAACGCATTCCAACCTTCACAAGCATCTTTGTCACACTGTCACAGGTATTAAAATCGTCATCTACAACCAGAGCCTTAAGGCCCTCCAGCTCTGCAATCTTCTCTATACGGTGATTCTCAGGCTGAGTCCGAAATGGCAGACGGACAATAAATTCTGTGCCTTTCCCCTGCTCTGTCCGGACCTCAATGGTACCACCCATCATATCCACAATATTCTTGGTGATGGCCATGCCAAGTCCTGTGCCCTGGGTTCTGCTCACAGTGGAAGTCCGCTCCCGCTCAAAAGGAGAAAAGATCTTCTGTACAAATTCCTGACTCATGCCGATTCCATTATCCTTTACCCGGATCTCGTATAGTTCACTGCCTTTTACTGTCCCTGGATACTGTTTCAGCCGGACAGATACAGTTCCGCCTGCAGGAGTAAACTTGATTGCATTGGACAGCAGATTCAGCAGCACCTGATTCAAACGTGTCTTGTCGCAATAGACATCCTCATTGGTAACATCCATTGCATCCATATAAAGCTCCAGCTGTTTCGCATGGATCTGCCCGCTAATGATGGTCTTCAGATCATGAAGCACATCCGACAGACTGACCTCCGTTTCTTCCAGATGGATCTTTCCACTCTCAATCCGGCTCATATCCAGGATATCATTGATCAGTGAAAGCAGATGTTTACTGGAGGAAAGGATTTTGCTCAGATAATCTCTGACTTTTTTCTGATTATCAATATTACTTACAGCCAGTGTGGTAAAGCCGATGATCGCATTCATTGGTGTCCGGATATCGTGAGACATATTGGAAAGGAAAGTACTCTTAGCCCTGTTTGCTGTCTCCGCCGCACGGACTGCCTCAGAAAGTGCCTGATTCATTTTCCAGTCAGCAGTACGGTCTGACATAACCAGGATGTATTTCTTTTTCCCATTTACCTCACTGCCCATTGCAATATTATGGAACCCGCGTTTTTCCCCTGTTTTCTGATGAACATATTCAAAATCCCATTCTCTTTGTTCATTCACCTGGATTTCCTCAAAATAATTTTCCTCCGGATTTTCATGTTCCTCTGGATGCAGTTTTCCCAGAACACGAATATCTTTGCGAATCTGTTCTACCGTAATACCAAGCAGTTTTTCCGCATTTGGGCTTATATAGTCTGCCTGATATGTTTTTGCATCCAGCATCAGAAAAACGTCATCCACATTCATTGACAGCTTTTGAAAAAGCTCGTCTCTGTACCGGATCTGTGTGTCCTTTCTTCTAAGGCTTATCCTGTTTTTTTGAATAATAAGGCCGATAAAAAAGGCGGCAATACAGAACAAAACCGCAGCCACAAGAAGCATTGTACTACGCTGCAGACTGTTCATACTGGCATTGACAATATCCGCCTGTACAAGTCCCAGAAATACCCAGTCCTGAATATCTGATTTTTCATAGACCAGATAATAGTTTCTTTCATCCAGATTTACCAGCATCGCATCGGTGCGTCCCGCTTTAAACTTCTCCGAAAGCTCATTGATCTCTTTTTCAGACATATTGGAATGCTCTCTCAGAACACCAAAGAAATTGTACACATTCCCCCATGACTCAGAAGAATGATCGACCACAACACGGCCATCCGGATGAACAACAAAGCTCTGGGCATTTCCATTGAAAGCAGAAATGTCCAGCACATCTACGATATCAGAGTTTTCATAGGCAATGGCAATTGCATCATATTCAAATCCCTGATAAATTCCATGGGCCCTGGGAGTAGCAAAAACAAGCAGCTGAGACTTTCCAGGAACTGCTGCATTCGCTATCACATCATTTCCCTGCCGGATCTCCTCTTCAATGTTTTCCTGTAATCCAAGGTACCCGGTTTCCCCTGTCGCCATCTTGTAATCCCCGTCAGCTGACAGAAAAAAGAAATCTAAGAATCCGGCATCTTCCTGCGCTTTCTTTATATAATTACGAATTTCGTCTTCGCTGGAGGTATTCTGCAGATTCTCACCCCACATATGAAGATAGGTCAGATTCTTATCTGTCAGTTCTCTCAGCATGTTATCAGACTGATGAAAAACTTCCGTCAGATGAGAAACACTTTCCTCATAAACAGTTTTCGATACAAATCCAAAATATCGGAAAACCATCAGAACAATTCCCAGTAAAACAGCTGTAAAGACAGCTATCTGGAATGGTTTTCCCATGACAGGTTTCTTTCTGCCTTTATTATGATTCTTAATATCCATTCTTCTCACCTCAGAGTCATGTAGTCTTCAGGCTCTGCAAGAATGGCATCACCATCTGAAACATATCCTGTCCAGGTGTCTTTCACAAAGGTATCTTCTCCATCAAACACAATATTCTCATCTGCCGGATAAGCTTCCATGTGTTTAGATATCGCAAGGCAGGTTACCGTGAAAGTATCCTCGTCCTGAACTTTTTTTCCATCTTTTGTAACTTTGCTCAATATGTAACCATCATCTGTTTCTTTGACTTCCACGGAAATGCCGCTGACCACAGGCAGAGAGCCTCGGTTAAACGGAATAAATCCGCCCTCATAGCCTTCTACAAAATTTTTGACTGTCTCTTTCAGTTCTGCTCCGCTCATCTTGCTGCTGTAAGCCGAAAGACTATTTGGCATGATCATGTCTCCCGCCATTTTTTCTGTATAGCCGGCTTTCAGCACGTTTCCCGTAAAGCTGTTTCCGGTTGCAATCAGCACATCTGTTCCATAAATGCCACGCAGAGTGTTTGCCATAACAGAATATGCTTCATTACCTCCACTGCTGTGGAAACGACTGGAATAAGCCTTCTGTGAATCCAATACTATTTTCTCAGAAGTGGATTTCTCCTCAAGGAGCTGGGCATTAAATGACTGATAAGCCTGCCCTGCATCATATTCTCCTGAAATCATCTTAGACACCACATCCTTGGACACAGAGAAAAAGTCATTTGACGCAATACGGATATACATATGGTTTTCCTCTATCACAGGTTTCACATCTTTCATATATTGTGTAAGATGGAGTTCCACATCCTGACTGTAGCTTAACAGATCCTGTCCATCACTAATGATCCGGTTCTGCGCATCCTCCGAAAGCATTGTGTCCAACACCTTCATTGCTTTCTTTCGACGTGTCTCATCCTGTGTCAGATCTCGTTTTAAAGCCACCTGGAAATATGGCGTAGTCATAATCCACTTTTCACCGTTCTCCTGAAAGAATGGAAGAAACGTTGTGTTGATGCCCTGATCCTGAAACATTTTTACACCGGCAGAGCTGCCAAAGTACATGGCAAGCTTGCCACTTTGATACATTTCAACTATGTCATCATAATTCATATCCAGATCATCCTGACTCAGACCGGTATCCTGGATAAACTGTTCCATACGTTCAAAAGCCTGCGGCCAGACGGTACTATCCAGACCTTCTCGATTTGTATTATCCGGGTCACTGTAGGTGGTGCGCCACTTGCGTCCGTCTACAGAAGACAGCTCTGAAGCAGACAATCCCTGCAGTGTTTCCATACAGGTGTAATCATAATAATAGTCTGCAGTAAACCCACGGATTCCCACTTTGTCAAATGCCTGGCAGGCAGAGACAAAGCTTTCATAGTCTGTTGGCAACGGGATATCATATTTTTCAAAAAGATCCTTGTTCACTACAAAGCCATGGGCATCTGCACACACCGGAAGCCAGTTTACGCTTCCATCCTCGTTCATAAAATTGCTAAGGTATGTATCATAGACAGCGCCTGACGCATTGGTTGTGGAAAGATCCATCAGGCTGTCTTTCAAGGAACTTGCATCATGAAGTGAAAAGCGACAGCAGGTTATAATATCCGGCAATCCACCATTTTCATTCAGAAATCTGTAGAAATCAAGATCGTTGTTGCCTACAACAAATTCAACATTGATATCCGGGAGCTGTTTCTGGATGTATGGTGCATATTTTTCATACAGGCTTGTGCTCCATAAGTACACCGTGATTGTGTCTGCATCTTCTTTCTCTGCACTTTTACTGCCACATGCTGACAGTAGTGATACGGCTGTCACCATTGCCAAAAGTACAGCCAAAACTCTGTTCCATTTTATTTTTTTCATTACAAGTTCTCCTTCATTTGCCCTGTCAATATATCCAGCAATTCCTAATTTTTCATCACCCCACCAATTTATGAATTACTTTTATCAGTAATTCCACATCAACAGGCTTAGCAACATGTTCATCCATTCCTGCTTCTTTTGCTCTTATTCTGTCCTCCGTGAAGGCATTTGCTGTCATTGCAATGATCGGTACCTCCTTTGCTTCCTCTCTGTCCAGAGACCTGATCATCTTTGTGGCTTCATAACCATTCATTACCGGCATCATAATGTCCATAAGAATGACATCAAATTCACCGGGTTCACTTTTTCTGAACAGCTCAACCGCTTCCTGCCCATTCCATGCTTTGGTCACGTCCGCGCCCTCATTCTGAAGCATAAATTCAGCGATTTCCATATTCAGCTCATTATCTTCCGCCAGAAGAATATGCAATCCCTTTATAGATTTTTCGGATACATCCTTCTGTTCTTCACGTTTATCCGCATCCGGATCTATTTTAAATGGAACCCGGATCACAAATGTCGTCCCTACGCCTTTTTCACTTTCAAAAGTAATGGTTCCACCCATTTTCTCGACCAGCTTCCTTGCAATGGCCATTCCCAGTCCGGTTCCGACAAACTTTGTGCGGCTTCCCGTATATTCCTGTGCAAATGGTTCAAAAATATGTTTCTGGAACTCCTCAGTCATTCCGATTCCTGTATCCCGGCAGATAAATTCCATTGTCGTCATTCCTGGCTGTTCGGATGGGATTTCCATGCAGCTAAGATAAATATATCCATTTTCTCTGTTATATTTCACTGCATTGGACAGGATATTCATCATCACACGTTTTACATACCCCGGACTTCCAATAAGATCACGGTGTATGATTTCTTTTTTCTCCCATACAATCCGGATATTCTGTTCTGCAGCAATCTGTTCAATTACAACAAGCACTTCCTCAGAGATTTTGCTCAGATTAAATGGACTCTCTTCCAGAACAACTTCACCCGACTCCAGCTTACTCATGTCCAGAACATCATTTACCAGTTCCAGCAACAGATTGGATGCCGCTTTAACCTTTGTTCTGTATTCCTTCTGCTTCTCCATATCATCTGCATAATGGTCTGCCATATTGATCAAACCGTAGATTCCATTAATCGGAGTCCTGATATCGTGGCTCATACGATGAAGGAATTCTGTTTTTGCCTCATTGGCGGCTTCTGCCTTTTTTGCTGCTGTCAGAAGTTCTGCTTTATATTTTTCATCTTTTTCAAATTCTTGTTTCCGGTACGCCAGATTGGTTCTGTATGTCCAGAACCAGAATATGCCGGACATCAGAAAATAAAGAAAAATAACACCTATAACACTTAATGGAAGATTACAAAACACTTCCGTATCCGGAAGATATGCGTAGATATAATAATCACGCTGTTTCAGCATGATTCCATAACATCCAATTCCTTCCTTCCTAAAATGATAGATATGCTGACTGTCTGTATGCTTTTTCATTGCCTGAACAACTTCGTTGTCGGCTGTATTCTGTCCCAACAGGCTCTCATTATTGCTGGCAACAACGATTCCGTCGTCTGCAACGATAATCGTTCCATCTTTCTGGATACTATAACCATTTAAAAGCCCCTGTATCGTCAGCGTATAGTTTCTGGCAAATTCAGGAGATGTGTAATAATAGATTGCAACGATACCCGGTGCATCTTTTCTGGCGCAGGCTGCAATGTCAATAAAGGATCCATCTTCCCTGGTAAACCGTTCCGAATAGCTTCTTTCTTCATATCCGGCAAAATCCATGATAATTTCTTTTTGCAGATACTCCGTAATCTCATTAGCCAGAGACTCATCCATGCTGTATTCACAGTCCGTCTTTCCTTCTGCATCCAGTACAATGATACCATCCACCCATAGAGTCTGCAGGTTTTCCTTCAGGAAATCCCGGCTTAGCTGACCGCCGTTTTCTATTTCCATATCGATATTCGTACTCATCTGTCTGGCACTTTCAATGGCACGGAGAAGACTTTTGGATTCCGAAGATTCATTATAATGGGTGTAGGTGGAACACTGCACTTTGACATAATTTACAATCTCTACCATTCTTTTCTCTGCTTCCGCTTTCTCCGCATGAAAGAAATAAAACAGAGAGACTGCTGCCACACAGATTCCAATCAGACCACCGATCAGCTGGATTCGTTTTTCTCTTTTCATTCTCTTAATATCCAAGATCATCCACCTCCAGATACTTCTGGGGATCATCCAGATATTTTTCAATAATTTTCAGGGATGTGCCATCCTGCCGCATTTCTTCCAGAGTCTGGCTCATCTGCTCACAGATTCCTCTGTCATCATCTTTTGCAAAAGCAACACCTATCCCGGTGATCATCAAAGGTTCTTCCAGGATTCGAAAGCTTACGTCATAATCCTTCATATACTGGACAACAGATTCCTCATGCGCAGCGACTGCATCTACATATCCTTTTCCCAGAAATGTATAGATCAGCTCCCTGTGTCCCAGGCTGATCAGATTGCCCAGCTTTGGGATTCTCTCATCCGTCCGGTTCAGAAAGATACCTTCCGGTTTGGTCGTGGACTGAACAGCCAGGTTCTTTCCCTCCAGGTCACTCAGTTTATAGATATCACTATTCTCATTTACAGCGACCACCTGCCGGCTTGCTATATATGGTCCCGCCCAGCGGTAATCGTCAAGGCGTCCTTCCATGGAAAAGCAGCCCATGATACAGTCAATCTCTCCGCTCTCCACCAGTTCTTTTTTCTTCTCCCAGTTGATCTGGACAACCTCCACCTGATATCCCATTCTTTTGAAAGCTTCCGCAGCCAGTTCTACATCGATTCCCGTCGGTACACCATCCTCATTCAGATAATTGTATGGTGGATAGCTGTCGCTGCCGAGGGTAATAACAGGCTTTTCGGTTTTTTCTTTCGTGTTATCTGTGTTTTTACACCCCGCCAGGGTGACTGCTAAAATCCCTGCAAGCAGAATGCCTGCAATCACTCTTTTTCCTTTCATTTTCTATCTATCCCTAACTATCCTTTTCGATTCTTTTATGTCCGGTTACTTTCCATTTGTCACTGTTCCGTGACCTGCGGTTCGGTACCCCCCCCCGCCGGATTTTATGCTTCTAATCGTCTTTTCCAGTACCTTCATCTCAACCGGTTTTGAAACATGTGCATTCATACCGGCTGCCAGAGAATGCTGAATGTCCTCTGAGAATGCATTGGCAGTCATGGCAATGATCGGTATCGTCTTTGCCAGTTCATGGGAACTTCTGCGGATTGCCCTCGTCGCCTCATAGCCATTCATAACAGGCATCTGCACATCCATCAGGATCATGTCATAATCACCTGGAGCAGACTGCTCAAATGCCTTCAAAATCTCTTCACCATTTTCACAGATGGTACATTCCGCACCTGCTATCTTTAACAGTTCCGTCAGGATCTCTGCGTTCAACTCATTATCCTCTGCACACAGGAATTTCATTCCCTGCAGGATATTACCATCCTGCTCATCTGTTTCTTCTTGTGTCACCAGAGCAACTGTTCTATCCTCTGCAATTTTCAGATCCATGAGAACCTCAAAACAGCTTCCCTGTCCCAATTCACTCTCCACATCAATGGTACCTCCCATTGCCTCAACCAGATTCTTAGTAATCGCCATTCCAAGTCCGGTTCCCTGTATTTTATTTGTAAGGGAACTTTCCGCACGGGTAAACGCATCAAAAATTGTATCCTTGAAATCTGCCGACATTCCCATACCATTATCGCTAACTAAGAAACGGTACTTTGCATAGACAGATGACTTTGTCTCACATTCTTCTACAAAGAACTGAATTTCCCCACCTTCCTGGGTATACTTCACTGCATTGGAAAGCAGGTTGCTGAAAATCTGTATCAGGTGAACCTGATCCCCATTCACCCACTCATGTTGAATATTTTCTTTTATGATTGTAAGGGTCTGCTGCTTTTCATATATTTGAGTATGAAATATAGTGTCAAGTTCCTGTACAAGATCCAGAATAGAAAAGTCAGAATACTTGAATACTGTTTTTCCCGCCTCAATCTTGCTCATATCCAGAACGTCATTGATAATTCCCAACAGATGCTGCGATGAAATATCTATTTTATCTGCATACTCTATAACTTTTGCTTTATTACCTGCTTCATGTCTGATCAAAGATGTGATACCAATGATTGCATTCATAGGTGTGCGAATATCATGTGACATATTAGACAGGAAATCCGTTTTCGCCTTATTTGCATTTTCAGCTGTCTGTAAAGCCTCTGTTGCAACGTTCTTTGCCTTTTTCAGTTTTTGATTGACTACTTCCATTTCCTTCATTGTTTGTAAATGAAGTTCATTATTTCTTTTTTCATATTCTGCTTTTTGATCTGCAAGACTAAGTCTGGAAATACTGTAGAATAATCCGGCAAAAAGTAAAAGTATAAAACCTGCCATGAGTATTGTTGTAAACAACACCGTTTTCTGGTAATCCATCAGCACATTGTCCACAACTCCCTTGGCCACAATGCACACCAAAATGGTGTTGTTGCTTTCTATCGGGCAATACCCCAGATAATAGGGGTTCTGTTTTCCCAAAAGTGCAACTCCGGATTCTCTGTTATCAAACTTCTTTTTGAACAAATCAGCCTCTTCTTCTGTAATAGCCTGTTCCCCTTTTAAATGTTTTAACAAAGAATAATTACGCAGGTATTTATCTCCACTCTGGTTCGTATACGTAATATTTCCGTCATGATCCAGCATGAACAAATATGCTTTTCCATGATAACCTTTCAATTTTAACATGGAATCCAGTTTCGAATGATCATACACAGTTCCAATTGCCGTATAAGTTTCTCCATTGATCGTGTATTCCTGACATGGAATCGCAACCAGATAACCGTCTTTTTTCTTCTGATCATAATCAAGACGCACCAGTTTTCCAATATTGTATCCGTTCTTTAAGTCCAGCAGAAGTTTACTTGGCATATCAATCCGCATTTTTGTTCCACCTGCTGATATTGCCTGACCATTTTCCTGAAGGAATATAAGAGTACTTTCCGATTCTTTTTCCCATGCTTCAAAGAAATTTTTGTTCGTATCCGTTTCAAGAGACAGTTCCCTCTCATGAAGTAAGAATTCCTCAACCAACTGCAGCTGGCTGTAGTATCCACTCACCTGAAGATCATAGGTCTGCTGTATCTGTTCAACAACAGCTCCCATACTGCTTTTTCCATTTTCGCTGATATACTTATTAGACTTACTTATAAGATACTTGATACAAACTAAGCTTAAAAGAATCATAAGTAGTATAAGCAACAGCCTTGTTATTTTTTTTCTTTTGTTTACCTTTTGTTCTATCTCCACTTTTACTGTTCAACCTCTATATAGTCTTCCGGTGCTGACGGCTGCTGTCCATTTGACATTGCTTCGGTCCATGCACTTGATAATGTTGTATCTTTAAGCTGCTCAATCTCACATTTCAGATTTATTTTTTTCAAAACAGACATTGTGGTGTCTGTAAGAAGAATCGAGTATTCCTTTTCTTTGTCTATTTTCTTATCATTAACTGTTAAGTCCTTTAACGAAAATCCACTTTCCTCTTGATTGACGATCATTTTCATACCGGATGCAATTGGTAATTCGTATTTATTGGTTACGTAAAAATTCTCATCAGCATCAGCAAGATAATTTTCCACGAGTTCATAAACCTGTTTACCATTGATTTTTGCAACATATAATGGTGTATCTGAACTCTTCGCTGTCATCATGCCAACCCGGCTGCTGGTGCATTCTCCTTTGTACATAGAAGAAGTGAAATAATAATATGGTGCCAGAGCCAGCTGTGCATCATTTTCTTCTCTGATCGTAGTTAAAATGGAAGATGCTGCATCACGGCCATTTCTATCGTTCAGTGAAATGGAATATTCATTTTCAAAATTCACCGTTGCTTTTTCTTCTGGATCTTTACGATTCATTACACTGCGAAAAGTATCATAAGCCTGTATTTCATCCATTTCCCCTGACAGTAATCCGTGAACAGCCTCAAGACTTGCATCAAATGATTTTTGGGCGGAATATCGGATATAAACAGCATTATTATTAATTTCCTCTTCCAGTCCAGGCACATCCTGCATCATGGTTGGAACATCTGTATTCAATGAAATAACACCGCTTCCATCCGCAATCAGCTTTTGCCCCTCTTCTGAAATCATACAATCCAGCACATCCAGCGCAGTATCCAGTTTCTCCCGGTCTTTTTCCAGGTTTTTGTTAAATGCAATGTTTAAGGACGGAGTCATGTACACATAGGATTCATCCGATGTCTGTGAAAAGTAAGGAATACGGATCAGCTCCGCATCCATCTGTTTCTGCAGCTGCTGCATAACCGTCGGATGTCCATGAAACATTGCTGATTTTCCTTCGACAAACATCTGGGTTCCTGTATTGATATCAATATTGATATCTTCTTTACCAAAATGCGAGTCCTTAAGAAACTGACTGGTTTCTGAAAAAATACGTTTCCATAATACATCATCAAACTTTACTTCATCCGCTGCAGTCTCTGCACCGTTTCGCCATTCAATACCATCCAGGCTTGTAAACTCACCGATTGCTGCAGCCTGGATGATTTCATTATTAGACCAGTCTTCACCAAGATCCATGGAATACGGTTTTATGCCATTATCATAAAACTGCTGACATGCCTGTACATATTCCTCATAATTTTCTGGAATCTTTACGCCATACTGATCAAACAGTGTTTTGTTGGCAATGATCGTCTGCGGAATACCACAGATTGGCAGCCACTGGATTTCATCCTCCGCATTCTTATAATATTGCACCGCATAAGAATAATACTTGGAAACAACATCATAAGAAGCAAAATCCATAAGATAAGGCTGTAAGTCCTGTGCATCTGTTCCAGAAAATCGACGTACTGTTATAATATCCGGTAATTCATCATGTTCTTTAAAATAACTGTATAAATCGGTATCATTGTTACCTATAATAAATTCAATATCCTGATCTGGAAACTGTTCATGGATATAGGGTGCAATATTTTTCATCAAACGATTTTCCCACAGATAAACGGTAAGATGATCATCATTTATAGATACTTCTTTCTTTGACTGTCCACATCCAGACAAGACAGCAGATGCTACAAGTACACCTGACACCACTGCTATCAGACAACGTTTTGCCTTTTTCATACTTTTATTTTCCTCATTCTTTCCTGATAAAATCATTATTGTTACGTCTATGAAATAACACCGTAAAAAAGCACCGTCAGACAGACAGTGCACCTCATTTTATGCAACTGGCTGCCATTTTAAAGGCCCTGTAGCTTTGCGTCCCAGACTTTCATCTGGTTTGCCAATTTCCTTATTATAGCTTTAATCTTATGTAAAAAACTGATTTTATTATACTTTAGTGTTCTACTATACACAAGAAAAAAATTAACATTTTAACGTTCAAAAACAAAAAAAGAACAGCCGATACATATACTCGAACTGTTCTCTTACTTCCGAAGTCCACGCAGCATTGACATTACTGTTTCCTGCTCATTTGTACTCAGATCATTCCATATCCCTAGAACTTCTTTCTGTTTTTCTGTCAGATTCTCTGAATTATCTTCTCGAAAAAACTGCGATAATGTCACGCCCAAAGCTACACATATTTTTTCAAGTGTGATCAGCGACGGCAGGTTTTCCTGCTCTGGTTCATATGGTACTTACAATTCCACGTTGTATGTGATAAACTATTATTGTCCATTTAGACTACCTTTACAATCCTTTTTACAGCAAGTATACTTATTATATCGAAAAAATAATATGAAAATATCTGCAGAAATTATTAAGATATTGCCAAAACATAGAAAACAAATCACGGAGATAACAGAAACCACACTTCCCATCAGACAGATCGTCCTGCAGACCGGCTTCAGCCAGCAGTCCTATTTCGGAAAATGTTTCCGTGAAAAAATGAACTGCTCCCCACGGGAATACCGCAAGAACAGAACCGAATGCCGCTTTGTATAAAATGGCATCCGGTTCTGTTCTTTTTATTTCGCTGCGGCACTTGCCCAAAACGCTCTATTTCTTCCCGCAACCCATTTATTTTCTTTCACACAGTAGCTTCCTCTTAAACGAATATCTTCTGAAGAACTTCCGACCTCTACTGCATATCGTCCTTTTTCCACTTTCCAGTGCATATCAATGTCCAGAAAAGCCATTTGATCCGTTTTCACCTCAAAGCATACCGTTTTCTTTTCGCCCTTTCGCAGGTGAATGCGCTTAAAACCTGCCAGTTCTTTTACTGGTCTTGTCAGGCTGGCATATTCATCTCGTAAATAAAGCTGGACAACCTCATCTCCTTCACAGCTTCCCGTGTTCTCAACAGCGCAGGAGATCTGAACCGTATCTGCTGCCTTTTCATTTCCCATCGAGATATGTAAATCCGAATATGTAAATGTTGTATACGACAGTCCGTATCCAAAATAATATCTCGGTCTGTGCGGCATATTCACATAATTGGCAAAACCGATACTGCCGCTCTGATCCCAGGAGGAACCATATGGATGATTGTAATAAACCGGAAGCTGTCCCACTCCATAAGCAACGGTAACCGGAAGTTTTCCTCCCGGATTATATATTCCGGTTAAAATATCAACTACTGCTTCTGCTCCTGTTTCTGATGGACTCCATGCTTCCAGAATAGCATCTAAATATTCCTCTGCAGCATCACTGGAAATCGGTCTTCCATCAAAGTGAACGCCAACCAATGGTTTTCCAAGCTGCGCAGCCTTGCGAATAAATGCATCCTGACATTTTGGAAGGTTAATATCAGTACTGTCAATTCCTTCTCCCATTGATGCCATGGAACACGTTCCGTGCTTACCGCCAAGCGTCAGTATCACAATGTCTGCCTGCTTTGCTGCCTGCAGCGCTTCTTCAAAATGACTTTCGTCGTTTCCTGCAATCGGATAGCCATATGCATATAAAATCTCACTTTCCGGAAAGCGGATTTGGAATTCTTCATACAGATTTCTGCATTGCGGTTTCTGTCTTTTCAGGATCTGATCAAACTGCTCTGTCTCATCAGACTGAATATTGGTTCCCGGAACCGTAATAATCTCATCTGCATCTGCCTGTACAACTCCGCTTACACCTGCAATAGAATTGGCAATCGCATAGGTAGACTCCATCATACACATATGTGTGTATCCACCAAACATTTTTCTGGCATACCCGGCATGCGGTCCGATCACCGCGATTTTTTTCCCTTTTGCCGCAATCGGCAATACGCCGTCATTTTTCAGCAATACCATGGATTCTCTGGCCGACCGCAGGGAAGTGTTCCTGTCTGCTTCCTGCATTACAAGAGCATGAAGCTCTTTTCCTTCCAGCGCATAGGGATTTTCAAATAAGCCCATTCTGAATTTTCCCTCCAGAACCCGCAAAACCGCTGTATCCAAAATATGGATATCCAGTTTTCCACTTGAAAACATCTCTTTTAATTTCTCATTATAGCCAGTACAGGACGGCATCTCGATATCCATTCCCGCATGAAGACACATCGCACCGGCTTCTTCAAATGTTTCTCCAATATGATGTACACTATGCGCATTTCCCACTGCACCGTAATCGCTGATGCACATGCCGTCAAATCCCATTTTTTCCCGAAGCAGTTTCGTAAGCATGTTATGAGAAGCAGATACATCTTCTCCATTCACAGCGCAATAACAAGGCATAATACCTTTCAGATCTGACTCTGTGATTGCTGCCTGGAAAGGTTTTGCAAACACTTCTTCTAAAAGTCGCGTCGGCGTTTCGCTGTGTGTTCCATGAATTCCACCCTGCGAATTATGAAAAGCCACAAAATGTTTTGCCACACTTTCTGCTTTTCTTGAAGCAACTGTATTCTTTTGTATTCCTTTCGTATACGCTGCCCCCATCGCACTTACAAGGGAAGCATCTTCTCCATAACTTTCTCCAAAACGGCCCATACGCGGATCTCTTGCCACATCCAGAACCGGTGCCAGTATATGGGTAATACCACAGGCCGTTTCCTGTCTGCTCACAATTTCTGCAATCTGTTCTTCCAGCTTGGGATCAAAGCTTGCTCCCCTGCCAATCCCAGACGGAAAACTGGTGGAGTCCTGAATGAAGGCCCCGCACAATCCTTCCATATGAAAGATTGCCGGTATTCGATGGGCACTGTTTTCCATCACAATCTTCTGCACTTTTCTCTGCCATGCAGCCACTTCATCAAGTGTCTCCATCCTGCGCATTTCCAGCGTGCTTACTTCTCCCATTCCGTATTTTGTCTCCTGCTGAATTTTTTCAAAGTTATAGGCATCCTGATCAAAAGGAAAAACACAGTTAATCTGTGCCATCTTTTCATCAAGGCTCATTTCTTTGAGCAGAAGAGAGGCTCTTTCTTTGGCACCCAGTGTATGATCCCTATATGATTTCATTTAAATACGCTCCCCTTTCTCAAATAACTTCAGAACATGTAACAATCTTGCAACACTCCTTTCCAGATCTTTTCTGGTAATCCGTCTCTCCTGATAGGCCTGCAAAATCTGCCGGATCACCGGCGGGCCACCCGGCATCACAATATCATTTCCCGCTGCCACAGCATCGCCGCCATCTGCGACAATATCCATATCGCCCCAGTCAGTAACGACAACACCATCAAAGTTCCATTCTTCCCGTAAAATATGCGTACACAAATCTCGATTTCCAGCTGCAAGAACCCCATTAATTTTATTAAACGATGTCATAATAAAGGATACTCCGGCATCTCGAACCAACATTTCAAAAGGTTTCAGATAAAGTTCCCGCAATGCACGTTCCGTAAGGATGGAATCTACCGCATCGTACCGCTTCTTCGCACTTCCTCTTCGATACGTTTCCTGTTCATTCACGGCAAAATGTTTGGGGCAGACGCGGACAGGATGATTTTCCTGAACGCCCTTTGTAATCTGGACCGCACAGATTCCGGTCAGATAAGGATCCTCCGAAAAATATTCAAAATTTCGCCCGCAAAGCGGATTCCGGTGCAGATTGACTGCTGGTGCCAGCCATACGTCAACCGCTTTCTTTTCGCACTCTGCGCCAACCGCATTTCCAAACGCTTCCCACAGTTCTTTATTGAATGCGCAGGAAATCAGCATAGCCGTTGGCCAGGCCCCCGTTCCCACACCTGCCGGTCCATCTTTATAAAAAATGGAATGAATACCTTTTTCTGGCATAGCCGGGGAGACATATCCTTTTGCTCCGACTGGATGATCGTTTTTGGTCAGTGGATTTCCCTGACCATCCAATATAGTTTCCGGCTGTTCCTGTTTGCTGAACGCTGCAAATGGAATTCCAGGTCCATACCCCACACACAATGCAGCCAGCTGTTCGATACTGAAATTTTTTACTTGTTCCATTTCATCCCGTAAAAGATCATATCTTTCCTGCTCTTTTAAACCATCGGTCTCTTCTTTTTTCTTTTCATGCATTCGGACCTTTTTTCGTCCTTCTCTTGCAGATAGTACCTGCAAATGCTCTACATTGCAGTTTTGCACGCAAAGACGATTCACACATTTTTTAATTACGTAATCTTCTCTTATCTGGATTTCTCCTGCAAAAATTGTCTCACGGGATGAATTTCCGATAAAAAACTGATATTTTCCCTTTTCCAGGATATATGATGCAGATGTCTCAACATATCCTGCCAGATCCTGCATGGATATTCGGATCGAAATATTCTGTTTCTCCCCCGGAGCAAGAAGTCTCGTTTTTGCAAAGCCTTTTAATTCTTTTTCCGGTTTTTCCGACTCTGTACCAGAGCAGGACAAATAAAGCTGTATCGTTTCTTTTCCTGCATAATTTCCGGAATTTGTTACCTCCGTAATAAATTCCACCTCTTCTTTTTCCTGTTTCATCTCTTTCGGAAGAATCGTAAACGATGTGTAAGACATTCCATATCCAAAGGGGTACAATACCTGTTTCCGAAAAGTATCAAAATAGCGATACCCCAGATAAATGTCTTCCTGATACACCGTTACCGGGCTTTTCGTATATCCTGTACTTCCATTTGCCTTTGCATCCAGTCCATAATTTTCGTAAGTTAAAATTTCATCTTCCTGTTCTTTATTCCAGGTGAAATTTTCTGCTGTCGGGTAGTCTTTGAAAGACTCTGCCATGGAAAAACTTAATTTGCCAGATGGATTCACAGCCCCCGTCAGAATATCAGCTAATGCTCCGCAGCCTTCTTCGCCCGGAATTCCCAGAAACACCACGGCCTTAATTGCGGAATAGGCGTTCACCCACTGCATATCGATCATTCCATTAATATTCAGTACAACGATCACATGTGGAAAAACACAGCACACCTGTTCCAGCAGTTCTTTTTCGGATTCGGTAAGTTCATAATCACCTTTGATGTGCCTGTCACATTCTTCCCCACCGGAATTCCTTCCCAGCACAAAAACAGCGGTATCGGTAAACTCCCTGGCTTTCTGCATCAGCTGCTCCGGAATGTGATACTCTGTCCACATCGGCTGATATTTTCCAAAGATCTCATACATAAAACCACAGTTCATATTTTCTACATTTGTGATATCAATACCGTCAATCACAAACTTTTCCGATTCGTTTTTTTGATGGCTGGTGTAAAATTGTTTTAACCCTGCTTCTGCACAGATTCCTCTTTTTTCACATTCACATAAGAGATTCTTGTTTGCAAGGGATTTGGATGCTCCCGAACCGTTTCCCGAAAAAATGGTTTCTATCTGTGCCCGTCCCAAAAAAGCCACCTTTTTTTCTTTTAATGGCAAGATCTGCTCTTCATTTTTCAAAAGAACAATTGATTCTTCCACAAGTTCCTGAAAAATACTTTTTTTCATCTCTTTTCCTTTCTTTCTGCTGATGTCTTCCTAAACAAGCCTCTTTTGTCTATTTACGCAATATAACATGGACTTCATGCATTTTTCCATCCTTGAAATCAGGCAGCACAAACCCATCTGCTTTGTCGGACATATCGCAAACTGCTCCATCTGTCTTAATTTCAAGCACTCCTTTTTCCAGATGATCTGGATTTTCGATGATTACATGATAATCAGCACCTCGAAAATGTCTGGTCACTTCTGCCTTTTCCCATTCTTTCGGCAGACACGGATCGATCCGCAGTCCATCGTAATCCCGTTTGATTCCGAGGATTCCTTCGTACACCCCCATCATGCACCACGCAGAAGTTCCCGTTGTCCAGGACTGGTAGGATTTTCCATAATATCCGGGATTGGTAGAATAACAGTTTGTAAAAACATATGGTTCTGCTCCGGATTGCATGGATGGATTTTTATCACTGTCCGGCATAATTTTTTTCAGTGTTTCGAATGCTTTGCTTCCTCTCCCCACCTTGCAGTCCATCAGAATTTTAAACCCTGTAGCATGACAGTATACACCACCATTTTCAAACAATCCTGGCAGCATGCCGGACATTCTCCCTACATTTGGCGAATACTTCTGATACGGCGGAAGATTTAACGGAAATCCAAAATCATGCTCCATGGAATCCACTGCTTTTAATATCTTTGGTAATTTCTCTGCATCTGCAACATCTCCTAAAACAGCCCATGTCTGCGCGTTCAGATAAATTTTGCTTCCTTCGCTGTTTTTGGAACCAATATTCTCCACATCACTTAACGCCCGCATGTACCACGCTCCATCCCATGCATATGCATTAATGCTGTTTCGTAAGATACGATATTCCTCTGCTATTTTTCCGGCATATACCTGATCGCCTTTTTTCTTCAGTAATGCTTCTAATTCCTTCAGTGCCAGGCAGAACTGATGGGAAAGCATTACGGATTCCGCATATTCATCCGTTGTAACATTGAGTGCATCATTCCAGTCCGCAAAATAAATCCGTACCAGTCCATGCTTTCCTTTATCCTGCAGCAATCGATTCACAGCCGCTTTCACATGATCCAGAACAGCCGCCTTCCCTCCATCCTGCCATTCAATCTCCAGATCCAGGATAGAAAAGTCTCCCGTTTCTTTTATCAGCTGGCAGACAGCCCATATGATCCAGAACGGCTGATCGGAATACCGGGTATCATCATAAGGATACCACGTAAGAACTCCATGACCATCCCGAAACTGATGGCGAAGACATTCCAGAATCTCTTTTTTTGCTGTTTCCTGCCGATAGTTTAACAGGCCAACTGCAATCTGAAGATTATCGCGGACTCCTTTTTTCCCGACAATGCAAAAATCTACCTGTTTTTTCACCCAGTTATTCATCATGTGATTGATTTTTTCATCCGGCGTTTCCACGGTCAGCGAACGATATTTTTCCAGATAATGCGTTTCTGCTTTTTCAAGTTCCTTTTCCACAGCTGCAGAATTGGAAAACTTTTCCGATACCGCCCTTGCCTCTTCAAGTGATTCACTGATTCCAAATACAAACTGTAATTCTTTTTCTTCTCCTGGCTGTAGCACAATTTTATGCTGCAGCACACCGCCAAGAATAAAAAGGGCCGCTTTGGAATTTGTACAGTCTTTTCCCTTTACGACAATGTCCGGTCTCTGGAAAAGCGCGCTTGCTGATGCATCCAGCCTTGTTATGGTACTGGTTGTCCCGCAAAATGCTTCCAGATTTCCATCATATGCGTATGCCGGCTCTGATGCTGCCAGAAATGCGTTGTATCTTTTGTGCGGTGCGAAAGGATGTGCGGATCTGCAATATACACCCTTTAACTTTTCATCATAATCTGTTTCCATACAACGATACATTTCATAATATCGCGGATAAGAAAAGCCCTCCAGATAAAAGCTGACTGCTGAAAATATGCTGAGATGGCGCTGTCTTTCCCCTGTATTTTTTATTTTCAAAGTCCACACTTCCTGGTATCCTTCTTCCGGTACAAACAGCCGCCAGGAACTTGCAATATTCTGATAAGAAGACTGGATTCTGGAAGATCCAATGCTGTGTACGCACTGATAATTTTCTACTTCCGTATTTAATGGACCTTCGCCGATATTCCAGCATTCTTTGCTTTTCTCGTCTCTTAGATAGATATATCTTGCATCGTCCTGATTCATCATACACATATCTGCTTTTTCACTGAGGTAATAGCTGCGCCCATGTCCTGTCTGGGAAATCTGCGCACAGTAATGATTTTCATTCCACAGATAATTATACCAGTATCTTGGTGTTCTGGTTTCTGTTATAATGCAGGAATTTCCATCTTCTGAAAATGTATAAGGTTTCTTTTTTTCATTGCATAATGTATCGCTCATTTTCAATTCTCCTTATTTTTAACCTACAGAGCCTGCCACTGGCAGTTTCTGTAAATTGAATGACAACTGCAAAGTCGGTACAGTCTTTCCTGTACCGACCTTGTAGTTTCTCCGTTTATTTTTTCTCTTTTCTCGCAAGTACTTCTTCCCGCATCTTTGGTAATTTTTCTTCCAGATCAAATCTGGTAAAAATCAGGAACATAGCCAGGTTTACAACCAGCGGAAGATAGTTGGAAAATCCATAAATCGAATATCGCATGGAAGCAGTTGCACTTTCCAGCGATGCCTGATATCCGCCAATGGCAAGAAATGCGGATAAGATAACAGATCCAAGGCCGCTTCCCACTTTACTTCCAAATCCTATAGCTCCGCCCGACATTGCAACTAATTTCTTTCCATATTTCCATTCGTTATAATCTACCGTCATTGCTGTTAATACGCCGTACAGACACATCAGTGGAATCTGGATAAAGCTCGCCACAAGGCTGGTTGCTGCATAAACCATAAAGTTTTCCGGAATAAAGCAGCGGATCAGGGATGGAATGGCAGCTCCCATTAACCCAAGCTGAATTGTTTTTGTAACACCCAGCTTCGAAATGATCGGCTTGGAAACCACAAATCCGATTACCGTTGCCAGCATACCTGCCGCTCCTATGACTGCAACAAGATTATCGTTGCCAAAAATCCATTTTGCATAGTATGTACCC
The DNA here is from genome assembly GCF_003480845.1 of Blautia sp. TM10-2. NCBI lineage: Bacteria > Bacillati > Bacillota > Clostridia > Lachnospirales > Lachnospiraceae > Blautia > Blautia sp. TM10-2. The sequence goes on from NZ_QUJZ01000020.1 coordinate 42,671, forward strand.
GAGGCTGCTGCCACTGCAGCGGTAATATTGGTAATCAAATTGAACAGAAGAACGATCACCCAGTATTTATTCTGCAATAACATTTTTATAGCATCTTTAAATGGAACTGCTTCCTCTTCTTCTGTTTCTGTCGGTGCTGTTTCTGATGCGTTTTCCGATTCGCTTTCAAAATCCGAAGCAAATTTTGCTTTTCTTCCATTGTTGTAGCAGATCAGGAAAAGTAATAAAACGCCAAGTGCAAGCGCAACACCATATTTGATCCATGCACTCTGTGTACCACCCAGCATATTGGTTACCGGAATTGTGATAATAGCAATGATTGTTCCGGCACCGTAGTTTCCGACTGCACGGAACAGCCCCATATTGCTTCGCTCACTCTGGCTGTGAGTACGCACAATCATAACCGCTGAAAACGGTGTGGCAATCATAGTATAAATAACTGCTGTTAAAAGAAGATTGGTAACCAGTACATAAATCAATGCCGCTGTCTGTCCTGCCTGAATCGGGACCGTAAACATCATAATGATGATGACTGCTGCAGGAATCGCCATTTTCAGCATCCAGGAGTAATATTTCTTATTCCCACCTTTGGAGTGGTCAATCATATTTCCCACCAGAACATCCGTCAGTGCATCTATAATCTTAGCGATCATCATCGCAATTCCGACTCCGCCTACCGCCATGCCGACTTTATCTGTATAAAAGTAAGTAAGCTGGCCAACCAGATTGGCCATCACGCCTAACGCTAACTGACCTCCCATATCAGCCATATAATCTCTTTTTCTCATAACTCTTCTTGCCCCGTCTGCATCATAGAGGACTTTTTGTTTCTTTTTTCCCATATCTTTTTCTCCCATCGTTTTTTACAGCCGCTGTTTTATACTTGTATTCTATCAAGTATTTTGTTTCTTTTATTACATATAGCAATTTAATATTATATATTTGGGCATTCTTTTTTTATTTTTAAATTATATTGAACACTTGGAAGATTGCCTGACAGAAGAAAACATACTCCTTTTTCTGTCTCTTTTCCTTCTATTCTTCCAATTTCATTTCCCATTGGATCTAATGCTGTAAGAACGGCCTCCTTAGCTTTTACGTAGATTCTTCCTTCCAGCGTTTCGGCATATAATTTTCCCTGAAAGTGTACTGCAGTAAACGGAAAGCCCATCATCTGTGCACCTTCCTGATACGTTGTCTTGTCCATTCCCGTTGTTCCCATCGCAGTGATCACAAATTCCTCTGCCTGCTCCAGTTTTTCCTTTCCCACTGGAAGAAGTGCCAGCGTAATCCGCTCATTTTCTGACTGGATCTCAATTTTTTCAGACAGCCGCAGACTTTCTGCTGGGCTTCCACTGAAATATCCGCAATACGGTGTATGAATTACGAACCGGGCATGTGCCGGATCAAACACCAGCTCTTTTGTATCAGAAATCAGTTTTCCATCTACCAGACCACATTCCTCCGAAAGTATCTTCCATTCTTTCATTGCCCGGTCAAGAATTGCAGCAAATTCACGATAATCTCCTGTGCCTGCGATTTTCTGAATTTCATCAAAGACAAGTGCCTGTGCTCCCAGATACACGCCTTCTCGTATCTCTTCTGCATTCTTCGCTGCCTGTTTCAGCCTGTTGTGGTCTTTATATTTCCGCCATGCGTCACGATACGGTGACCATGCATAATACACACCGTGTTCTGCCTCCGAGAGATCTGCCCCATTCAAAAATCCTGCGTTCACTGCAACAGCCGCGTCTCCCTGATAGGTATCCCCTCCGTCCAGGAATACATTTCGCATACATGTGATGTAAGGTAAAAAAGTAGTTGGCATTGCGTGCATTTTCGGCAGTGTTTTCAAATCGTTCTGTGTATATACGACATCTACACGGTTTTTAGCCGCCGATACCAGCCCTTTGAGAAATACAGATGCCATAAATCCCCACTGACAGATAACCGCCGGATCATTATATACATCAAAAACACTCCAGATTTCATCGTCCGGCTGATCGTCCGCCTTTTCTGACGTATGATAATTGTATAAAATCAGTCCGTCCCAGTCGTTCAAGCATGCATAGGCAACCGTGTGCACATATGCTGTCGAATGGAAAGGATGTTCCCCATATTCGTTCCACTCACTGAGCATGAAAGGCTTTCCTTTTACAATGGCAACGGAAGCAAGATTTAAAAGTGTTGTTGCCATAGAACCAACTCCTGTCTGCATGGTCAGCGGGTTCGTTGACACATATTCGGCCGGCCCTGCAACCAGATAGGTATTTGCCTCCTGGATCGGAAGCAGCGGGTGATTAAAATAGCTGTTATTTTCCATAAAATCCCCGTCGGTATGGCCATATACATCCGCTGCACCGGCAACCAGATTGCTTGTCACGATCGGAACTTTTACTCCAAGGGAATGAAGATAATCTTTCATATCCTGATAAAAATTACGATTCATCGTAATGCCAAATTCCATAAAATCAGCATAGCGGGCCGGACTTTCATTTTCTTCCCATTTTCCCAAAGGGTCGCATTCCGGCTGATAGAAATTACCTGCGGCTCCCTGCACAGTTCCTTTCTCCGGATCTTCTTCCTCGCCAAGCGCACATTTTCCTTCAAACGTCCATGCTTCTTTCAGACGCTCTCTTGTTCCATATTTCATCAAGAGGAAGCTGTTAAAACGATTTTGTACCTCATCCCGATATGGCTGCATCTCTTCCCGCTGATCCGTTTCCATCGTTCCTTTAATCGCAGAATCTTCATTATTGATCTGAACCGTGATCACCGCCGGATCGTCAATCAGTGCAAGACCTGTATAAGGATTCACATGACAGAGAATCTTTCTGGCATATTCTTTTTGCAGCTCTATCATCCGTTTATTGTACATGGGAAAACGTTTGATGCAGCTTCCCGCATTTCCTGGGTAGTCCAGTCCATCTCCTTCTACAAAATCTCTTGCAACGATAAGATCAATGTGAAGGTAAATACCCCGCTCTTTCAATTTTGCGACAAAATAGTCAAATCGATCCAGACCTTCCGGATGAAATTCTCTCCCGTTTCCTTTTTCATAATCTAAAAGTGGAGCTTCTTTACAGCTGGACCAGCTACGTGGTTCTTCGCTGATTGGGGCATCTGCTGCATGGAGCCGAATCACATTCACGCCCAGGCTCGCAAAACGTTCCGCCAGTTTCTCTGCGGTTTCATGATCCGGGGTATTTGATCTTGCAGCCACATTAAACCCAAGAAATTTTGCCCTTACACCATCTTCAAAATAAAAATGGCCATTCCTTGTCGTTACAAATCCATGTTTTCCAGCTGGTGCATCCAAAAGATAAGAATAATCGAGAACACCTTTATTTGGATTCGTTTTATTAATTTTAATCGGTTGTCTCATGCGTATGATCCGCCTTTCCTTTTTTCTAATCGCACTTTATCAAAAATGAAAGGAAAGATATTACATAAAAACATACAAAATTATATGTTTTCGTATTGTTATTTTTCTTTTTCCATTTTATACTTTAAATTTGGAAGTGAAGGAATCGTGAATTGCTTTGCAGAAACTTTCAAACGAAAATTTGATCCACTGCATCCCACAGATACCAGGAGAATATCATATGAATTATGTTACTTTTTGTAAAAATTACTATGCCGTTACAGGAATTCCTACGAATCTAATTACTGAAGCAGGAGCTATTTACTCTGCTTTATCAGAACAGCTCCACATCTCAACAGAGAGTCCTTATCCGCTTTATCCATCCGATTATAATCCCGAATTTCGTTTTGCATCTCCCGACATTGTATATGGCTCTGTCCAAATTGAAGCTACTGGTGAATATATCATCTTAGGCCCGGTTTTTTCCGTTCCTGTGACAGATGAGCTCGTCCGCAGTTATATGCATGACTCTGCCACGCCTCTGAAGTACAAGGAAGTAATCGCTGAGGCTCTCGCCTCCATTCCCCGGTTATCACATATCCAATTTTGTCAGCATCTTGTTTTCCTGCATCAATGTGTGAACCACAAGGAAATCAGTGTGTTGAAATTATTGGGACAGCGTGCACCCCAGCAATTGCGGCAGAGCCAGCAGCATTTGAAATCCATTACAGAAAATATGGAAAATAAAAAGATGCATAACACTTACCAGTTTGAATGCGAACTTTTTCAGTTTGTTCAAAACGGAAATGTAAATGCTTTGCAGAATTTTTTGAAGAATAATACATTACAATTAGAAGAAGGCAGACTTGCAAAAACCCCGATTCGCCATGCCAAAAATCTTTTTATCGTGACAGCAATCAAAACCGCTGTTCTTGGCGCCATTCCGGGAGGAGTAGATATTGAAAAAACATATCAGCTTCTGGATCTTTATATTCAGGAATGCGAGGCACTGCAGTCACTGGAAAAAATCCAGGCACTGCAATACTCCATGATTCTGGATTTTTGTCAGCAGGCAGGTGAAACCAAAATCCCTGCTGGAATCTCAAGAGAAGTTTATACCTGTATGAATTTTATCCGTACACATACAAACGAATCCATCTCCGTGAATGATGTCGCGGATTCCATTCAGAAAAGTACTTCCTACACGATGAAAAAATTCAAAACTGAGCTCGGCTTTACCATAGGTGCTTTCATTACAAGATGTAAATTAGAAGAAGCTAAAATGCTTTTAACCTACAGTACAAAAAGTCTGGCTGAAATCAGCAGTTATCTCTGCTTTTCCAGCCAACCTCATTTTCAGAGTTTATTCAAAAAACAGTATCATATGACTCCTTTAGAATACCGGAAAAAATCCGGTGTAATGGATACTATACGGCTTTAGTTTATCCTTTCCAGAGGCCCATTACAAAAACCTCACCTGCCGTTTTATCTTTTGTATGAAAACAGCCGATGAGGTTTTTGCTAAGAATGAACATCAGTGCAGATGATAAACCAGTTTCACAAACGCCGGATCATCATGGTTTACAATTTCACTGTGTCCGAGATGTTTGTAAAACAGAACATAAAAAAAGCTTTCAATCCTTGTTTCAATCCCTCTGAGTTCATCATACAATCTGTCGTTTCACCCCTTATTTTCTGACATTTCTGTGGAAATATACTTTTTTCTTCCTCCTTCATTGCGAATCTTTCCGGGAAATGCTATAATAGCCAAAGTTGAAAGCGCGAAATCCGAAGCATTTGCAAGCTGCTTCGGAAAAAAAGACCATCCCCCGGACAAAAAGAGAGGGGATATGTCCATCCTACGGGACATAAGAAAGGAGTTATTCTATGCCTTATGATGACGTACAAAAATTTTCAGAGGCAGCCGTAAACAAAGCAAGGCTGCTGAAAGAACACCCGGGGAAATACTTTCTCCGTGCAGTCATGGCCGGTTTCTTTATCGTGGTTGCCATGATTTTCTCCAACGTGGTAGGCAATACGTTCCAGAGTACAGATCCTGCCTGGGGAAAACTGCTTGGCGGTATTGTGTTTGCCATTGCGGTTCTGCTGATCGTTTTTATCGGTGCAGAGCTTTTCACCGGAAACAATCTTGTTATGGCATTTGGGGCCTATGACAAAAAAGTCTCCTGGGCACAGGTTGGAAAAGTATGGCTGGTAAGCTACATCGGAAACTTTGTCGGATGCCTGATTCTCTCCGTAATTTTCGTACTGGCAGGTGCTTCCGGTACTGCCGATTATTACGCAGGATTTATTGGAAATAAACTTTCCATTCCTGCCGGAGAAATGTTTTTCCGTGCCATTCTCTGCAACTTCTTCGTCTGCCTTGCCGTTGCCTGCGGCATGAAATGCAAAAATGAAGTTGCGAAATTTTTCATGATCATACTTTGTATCTCCGGATTCGTTGTTGCCGGTTTCGAACACTGCATTGCCAATATGGCAACCTTCGTTACCGCCGCACTTCTCGTTCCGGGCGGCATCTCTCTTACCGCCGCGCTGAAAAGTATGGTAATTGTAACTATCGGAAATATGATCGGAGGCGGACTGCTCCTTGCCTGGCCGCTTCGAATGATGAGTGCAGATAAATGACAAAATCCTTATACATTGCGGAGAAACCGAGCGTCGCTCAGGAATTCGCAAAAGCATTAAAACAGAATATGCAGCGCAGGGACGGGTATCTGGAGTCGGAAACTTCCATCGTAACCTGGTGCGTCGGCCACCTGGTTACGATGAGCTACCCGGAAAAATACGATCCTGCGTTAAAAAGGTGGAGTCTTGAGACCCTGCCTTTTTTGCCTGAAAACTTTAAATATGAAGTAATCCCGGAAGTAAAAAAGCAGTTCAACATCGTGAGCGGCCTGCTCCACCGGGAAGATATCGAAACCATTTATGTCTGTACCGACTCCGGGCGCGAGGGAGAATATATCTACCGCCTCGTCGCACAGATGGCCGGTATCAAAGACAAGAAGCAGAAACGTGTCTGGATTGATTCACAGACAGAAGAAGAAATCCTGCGCGGCATCCGCGAAGCGAAGGATGAAAGCGAATACGACAATCTCTCAGCTTCCGCTTATCTCCGTGCCAAAGAAGATTACCTGATGGGCATTAACTTTTCCCGTCTTCTCTCGTTAAAATACGGAAACGCCGTCGCATCGTATCTCGGCACCAAATACCAGTCCATCTCTGTCGGCCGTGTCATGACATGCGTGCTCGGCATGGTCGTGCGCCGCGAACGCGAAATCCGCAGTTTCGTAAAAACACCGTTCTACCGTGTCATCGCCGGTCTTTCTTTTAACGGGCGGAATTTCGAAGGCGAATGGCGTGCCGTTAAAGGAAGCCGCTATTTTAACTCGCCGCTTCTCTATAAGGAGAATGGATTCCAGAAAAAAGAAGACGCACAGAAGCTGATTGACGAATTAAAAGCACAGAACCCTCTGATCCCGCGCGTTCTGAAAATGGAGCGGAAAAAAGAGAATAAAAATGCGCCGCTGCTCTACAACCTTGCGGAGCTGCAGAACGACTGTGCCCGCTTCTTCAAAATCAGCCCGGATGAAACGCTGAAAGTCGTCCAGGAGCTTTACGAGAAAAAGCTGGTTACCTATCCGCGTACCGACGCCCGTGTGCTTTCTTCTGCCGTTGCAAAGGAAATCAGCAAGAACCTGCGCGGCCTGCAGCAGTACAACATCTGCCGCGGTCTTGCGGATGAAATTTTACAGGGCGAGAGCTGGAAAAAGATCGGTTCCACCCGTTATACGAATGATAAACAGATCACTGACCACTACGCAATCATTCCGACCGGACAGGGCCTTGGCAATCTGCGGAATCTTTCGGAGCTTTCCGCCAAAGTATACGAAACGATTGTCCGCCGTTTTCTTAGCATCTTCTATCCATCGGCCGTCTATCAGAAGGTCGTGCTTGTGACGGAAATCGGCGGCGAACAGTTCTTTTCCAACTTCCGTGTCCTCGTGGAGGAGGGCTACTTAAAAGCAATGCACTACTCCTTCTTCCGTAAAAAGGATGAGGACGAGGACGGAAAAAAGGACGAGGAAACAACGTGCGATCCCGCATTTCTTGTCGCGCTGTCCCAGTTAAAGAAAGGCAGTGAACTGAACCTGCTCGGCCTTTCAATGAAAGAGGGCGAAACCTCCCCGCCGAAGCGCTATACTTCCGGTTCCATGATCCTTGCGATGGAGAATGCCGGACAGCTCATCGAAGATGAGGAGCTGCGTGAGCAGATCAAGGGAAGCGGCATCGGAACGAGTGCAACGCGTGCGGAGATCTTAAAAAAGCTTGTCTTTATCAAGTATCTCGCGCTGAACAAAAAGACACAGGTCATCACACCAACGCAGCTCGGTGAAATGATCTATGACGTCGTCCACCAGTCCATCCGCCCGCTTCTGAACCCGGAGCTGACAGCAAGCTGGGAAAAGGGACTCACCTATGTGGCGGAGGGATCCATTACCTCTGAGGAATATATGGGAAAACTGGAAAACTTTGTAACACGCCACACCGTGAATGTAAAGCAGATGCGGAACCAGTTCCAGTTAAAGAGCAGTTTTGATGCGTCCGCGCCGTACTATAAAAAAGCCTCTTCCACACGTTCCGGTGCCGGAAAAAGCACGTCTTCAAGAAGCTCTTCTGCAAAGTCTTCTTTGAACAGAAAAAAGACCGCACAGAACACTTGAAATGTGGTAAGATAAACAGGAACAGAAAAAAGAAAGGATGAATCACTCATGAAAGATGCAACCATTTCTGAACTTTATGATTTAACCCAGACCATTGCCGCAAAAATCTTTGAAGGCAAAACGTATCCATGGGAAGTGCTTCCGCTCATCAAGGACTTTATTCTTGAACTCGGCGAGACGCTTGATCCGGCAGAATACGAAAAACGCGGTGAAAATATCTGGATCGCAAAAGATGCCAGTATCGCACCGACCGCTTCCATCAACGGCCCATGCATCATCGGAAAAGGCGCGGAGATCCGCCAGTGTGCTTTTATCCGCGGAAATGCCATCGTCGGCGAGGGCGCTGTCGTTGGTAACTCCACCGAGCTGAAAAATGTCATTCTCTTTAATAAAGTACAGGTTCCGCACTACAATTACGTCGGTGACTCTGTTCTTGGCTACAAAGCGCACATGGGTGCCGGTTCCATTACTTCCAATGTAAAGTCCGACAAGAAGCTTGTCGTTGTCAAAAGCGCCGATGAGCAGATCGAAACCGGACTGAAAAAATTCGGTGCGATGCTCGGCGATGAAGTTGAGGTCGGCTGTAACAGCGTATTGAACCCGGGAACGGTTGTCGGAAGAAATTCCAACATTTATCCACTCTCCTGTGTTCGCGGCGTGATCCCGTCAGGTCATATTTTTAAGAATGCGAAAGAAATTGTCAAAAAATCTGATAATTAAAAAAAATCTCTTTTATCGAGAGAAAACCAAACCGATTGATTTAAAAGACCGCCGGAAATTTTATCGTTTTCCGGTGGTCTTTGCAATTTTTTATCAAAATATGCTGGACGAATGACCAATTTTGTGAGACAATAACCATAGGTCTGTGAACAGGCTGGAAACAGTCCGTTCGAAAGACAAAAGCTCAAATAAGTACATATTTGAAAGGAGTTTAACAATGACTTATTCACACGAAGTAGAAATGATGTGTCCGGTTGCCCAGGGCGTGCATCACGGTGCAGCTCCGATTCCGGAGGAAGCAAAATGGGTAAAAGCAAAAGAAATCAAAGACATTTCCGGATTCACTCACGGTATTGGCTGGTGCGCACCGCAGCAGGGTACCTGCAAGCTGACTCTGAACGTAAAAGAGGGCGTTATCCAGGAAGCTCTCGTTGAGACCATCGGATGTTCAGGAATGACTCATTCTGCAGCTATGGCATCTGAGATTCTGCCAGGACTTACCATCCTTGAGGCACTGAATACTGACCTTGTGTGTGATGCTATCAATACTGCTATGAGAGAGCTCTTCCTGCAGATCGTTTACGGAAGAAGCCAGAGTGCATTCTCCGAGGACGGACTGGTTGTAGGCGCAGGCCTGGAAGACCTTGGTAAAGGACTTCGTTCCCAGGTTGGTACCATGTACGGAACTCTTGCAAAAGGACCTCGTTACCTGGAGATGACCGACGGTTATGTAACAGGTATCGCTCTGGATGCAGATGATGAGATTATCGGTTACAAATTCATCAACTTCGGAAAGATGATGAACTTCATCAAAGCCGGCGATGATGCAAACACAGCTTTCGAAAAAGCAAGCGGACAGTACGGACGTGTTGCTGATGCTGTTAAGATCGTTGACCCGAGAAAAGAGTAATCAGATAATTTAGGAGGATAGGAAAATGGCTTTATTTGAATCATATGAAAGAAGAGAGAAACAGATTCTGGCTAAGCTTGCTGAGTACGGAATCAACTCCATCGAAGAAGCTGCAGAAGTTACAAAAGCTGCTGGCCTTGATGTATACAAAATGATCGAAGGCATTCAGCCAATCTGCTTCGAGAATGCAAAATGGGCTTACACTGTAGGCGCAGCAATCGCAATCAAAAAAGGATGCCGCAAAGCTTCTGAAGCTGCTGCAGCAATCGGTGAGGGACTTCAGTCCTTCTGTATCCCGGGTTCTGTAGCAGATCAGCGTAAAGTTGGTCTTGGCCATGGTAACCTTGGTAAAATGCTTCTGGAAGAGGACACCGAGTGCTTCGCATTCCTGGCTGGACATGAGTCCTTCGCAGCTGCTGAGGGTGCTATCGGTATCGCTGAAAAAGCAAACAAAGTACGTCAGAAACCTCTGCGTGTTATCCTGAACGGTCTTGGAAAAGACGCTGCTCAGATCATCGCTCGTATCAACGGCTTTACTTATGTAGAGACTGAGTATGACTACTACACCGGAGAACTGAAAGAAGTATTCAGAAAAGCATACTCCGATGGACCGCGTGCGAAAGTTAACTGCTACGGCGCTAACGACGTTCGCGAAGGCGTTGCTATCATGTGGAAAGAGAACGTTGACGTTTCCATCACCGGAAACTCCACCAACCCGACTCGTTTCCAGCATCCAGTTGCAGGTACCTACAAAAAAGAGCGTATCGAAGCTGGTAAAAAATACTTCTCCGTTGCTTCCGGCGGTGGTACAGGACGTACTCTTCACCCGGACAACATGGCAGCAGGTCCTGCTTCCTACGGTATGACCGATACTATGGGACGTATGCATTCTGACGCTCAGTTTGCAGGTTCTTCTTCTGTACCGGCTCACGTAGAAATGATGGGTCTGATCGGCGCAGGAAACAACCCAATGGTTGGTATGACTGTTGCTGTAGCTGTTGCTGTTGAAGAGGCAGCAAAAGCTGGCAAATTCTAAGATTAGCCAAACCTTGCGTAAATAAAATTATTTGAGCAAAAAAGAAGCGCCGCGGGAATTTTCCCGTATGGCGCTTCTTTTTTGCTGCTTTCGATATCCTGCAAAGTTGGGCGTGCAGATTGCAGGAACGATGTTTCAAACACATGCTATATTCTTTTGATCCATGCACAAAAAACGCCTCTGAACCCAAAACGTTTCAGAGGCGTTTTTTATATCATTCTAAGCATTATTTTGCAGCGATAAACTTCTTTGCAACCAGTGTCTCTGCACAAAGTACTGCTCCGCCTGCTGCGCCGCGGACCGTGTTGTGGGACAGACCTACGAATTTCCAGTCGTAGATGGAATCCTCTCTTAAACGGCCTACGTTGATTCCCATACCGTTCTCGTAGTTGACATCCAGTGTTACCTGCGGACGGTTATCTTCTGTCATGTAACGGATGAACTGTTTCGGTGCGCTTGGCAGATTCAGCTCCTGCGGAAGGCCTTTGAAGTTCTCCAGTTTTTCGATCAGCTGCTCTTTCGTCGGTTTCTTGCGGAATTTTACGAAAACAGCTGCGGTGTGTCCGTTTAATACCGGAACACGGATACACTGACAGGTGATCTTCGGCTCAGTTGCTTTTACGATCACGCCGTTTTCAATTTTACCCCAGATACGAAGCGGCTCCTGCTCGCTCTTCTCTTCTTCTCCGCCGATGAACGGGATGATGTTGCCTTCCATCTCCGGCCAGTCTTTGAAGGTTTTTCCTGCTCCGGAAATTGCCTGGTATGTGGTTGCAACCACTTCATATGGCTCGAACTCTTTCCATGCCGTTAATACCGGTGCATAGCTCTGGATTGAACAGTTCGGTTTTACAGCGATAAAGCCTCTCTTGGTTCCCAGACGTTTTTTCTGAAACTCGATAACATCGAAGTGCTCCGGGTTGATTTCCGGAACTACCATCGGAACATCCGGTGTCCAGCGGTGTGCGCTGTTGTTGGAAACAACCGGTGTCTCGGTCTTTGCATATGCTTCTTCAATCGCTTTGATCTCATCTTTCGACATATCAACAGCGGAAAATACAAAATCTACGGTAGATGCCACATGCTCTACATCATTTACATTCATCACAACGAGCTTTTTCACTGCTTCCGGCATTGGAGTATCCATTTTCCAGCGTCCGCCGACTGCTTCCTCATATGTTTTTCCGGCACTTCTCGGACTTGCTGCCAGGGTCACAACTTCAAACCACGGATGGTTCTCCAGCAGAGAAATAAATCTCTGTCCTACCATACCGGTTGCTCCTAAAATTCCTACTCTCAATTTCTGCTCCATTGGTTTCATCTCCTTGTTCTTCTGTGGCGTACATTTGTGCGTCTCATGTCATACTATACCAATTTTTTCAAAATTGCAACTGTTTTTTCAATTTTCCTGTAAATATTTTTTATTCTGCTCGATGACAGCCTGCATCGCATCTGCTCCCGGCGCACCGATCGTGTTGCGTCGTTCTACGCAGTTCTTCATGCTGATGGCATCATAAATATCATCCTCGAAGACCGGGCTGATCGCTTTGTACTCTTCGAGTTTCATATCATCAAGGGAGATTCCTTTGTCAATGCAGTACAGAACGAGACGGCCGACAATGCCATGTGCATCGCGGAACGGAACGCCTTTTCCAACAAGGTAATCAGCTGCGTCCGTTGCATTCGTGAAACCGTTCTTTGCACTGTTCTCCATGCGGTCTTTTTTGAAGTACATGGTAGAAAGCATGCCATTGAACAGAGCCAGGCATCCTTTTACGGTGTCGATGGCATCGAAGGTCAGCTCTTTATCCTCCTGCATATCTTTGTTGTACGCCAGCGGGATTCCCTTCATAGTGGTGAGCATTGACATCAGAGCTGCGTAAACGCGGCCTGTTTTTCCTCGAACAAGCTCTGCGATATCCGGATTCTTTTTCTGCGGCATGATACTGCTTCCGGTGCTGTATGCGTCGTCGATGTCCACAAACTGGTACTCATTGGTATTCCAGATGATAATCTCCTCGGAGAAGCGGGAAAGATGCATCATAATCGTAGAAAGAGCACTGAGGAGCTCAATGACATAGTCACGGTCGGATACGGAATCCATGCTGTTTAAGGTCGGGCCGTCAAAGCCGAGCAGCTCTGCTGTGTAAGCGCGGTCCAACGGATACGTCGTTCCAGCCAGCGCACCGGAACCGAGCGGACAGTAATTCATTCTCTTGTAGATGTCTGCAAGGCGGCCTCTGTCGCGGCGGAACATTTCAAAATATGCGCCCATGTGATGTGCCAGTGTGATCGGCTGTGCTTTCTGCAGATGGGTGAATCCCGGCATATAGGTGTGAATGTTCTCTTCCATGATTTTTTCAAGTGTTACCAGCACCTCTTTGACGAGTGCATCAATCTCGGTGATCTCATCGCGGACATAAAGTTTCATATCGAGGGCTACCTGGTCATTGCGGCTTCTTCCGGTGTGCAGCTTCTTTCCGGCGTCTCCGATGCGGTCGATCAGGTTTGCCTCCACGAAGCTGTGGATATCCTCATATTCGCTGGTGATTTCCAGTTTTCCGCTCTCCACATCGGCAAGAATCCCCTCCAGTCCTGCAAGAATCTGGTCTCTCTCCTCTTCTGTCAGGATGCCCTGTTTTGCCAGCATCTTTACATGTGCCATGCTGCCTTTGATGTCCTGTTTATAGAATTTCTGATCAAAGCTGATGGATGCATTAAAATTATACACTAACTTGTCGGTCTCTTTTGTGAACCGTCCGCCCCATAACTGTGCCATTTTCATTCCTCTTTTCCTGTAAGTTTTTTAAATTATCATGCATTATTATACAAGCATCCAACCTTCCTTTGCAAGTCAAATCACCTACTTTCCCGAATTTCGGCGTTTTGTGTAGTTTTTTTCCAGCCAGCCCAAGATGCCGTACAATCCTGCCGCAACGAGGCAGAGAATCAGGATGGACAGGATTACCCAGTCAAGTCTGAACAGATTTGCCCACCTTTTTGCGGCAGAGACGCTCGTCAGCCGCCCGATTTGCCGCTATCCAGAGCTCTTCAGAGACGATAGCAGGAATTTTCCCCGCATAGACGTACTGCCCGCCCGGCGGTGTAGGGAGCGTTTTTCCGGTGTTAAAATCGTAATGCTTCCTGTTCATGACTACGGTGCCTTTATTCATGGGATTCCGCACCATGCGGATAATGTCTGTTCCAGAGAATGGTTTTCCGGCGCGGCTGCGGACGCCCTCCGCTGCCAGAACCGCCGCAATTTTCCGTCCGCCGAGACCGTCTGCACAGAGTTCGTACATACGGCGCTTCACTGCGGCCTCCTCCGGGATGATCTCAATCGCTCCGTCTGCCGTCCGCCGGTAACCATAACTTTTTGAGGTCAGCACCGGCTTTCCATTATTCTGCTGCCGTTTCTGGTGCGCCAGATTCATCTTCTTGCTCAGCTCCCGGCTGTACTCCTCCGCCAGAATCGCCTTAATGCCGGTCAGAAGCGCGTCTTCCGGCGAATAGAATGTGTTCTCCAGATAAAAATACAGCCGCTTTCCGGCGCAGTTTAAGCGGTCTGCGAACAGATACCAGTCCCGCGTGTTCCGCATCAGGCGGTCCTGCGACTTGATTACGACGACATCAAACCTGTTCTGCTCGAGATCCTCGTACAGGCGGTTATATTCCCATCTGCCCTTCCGGCTCGTACCGGAGCGGCTCTCCACGTAGGCATCCACAAGCCTCCATCCTCTTGCCCGGATTGCCTCTTCCGCCTCCGCCGCCTGCCTTACCAGCGCATCCTTCTGATTTTCCTCCTCGGTGCTGCACCTTGCATAATAAACCGCACGCAGCTTCTCCTCTTCCATCTCCTGTCTCACTTTCCAGATGCTTCTCTTTACTATATAGAAAAAAGGACCGGAAAGTTCCGACCCTCTTTTTGTAATTTCTTTTACGGATTGCACCGTCCGCACGGCTCATAGCCTTCGGCGATCAGGTCCTCGCGCGGTCCCTGATATGTCGCCTTGTTTTCATCCTTAATCGAGCTGACGCTGGAGCATGACGGCAGGTGGAATTTCATGCTGGATGTGTTCATGACATATTCCTGCTGATCCGTCATCGTTCCGCTGCTTTCGCTTAACGTGCTGTCTCCCGTTGCATAATTAATTGAGATGCCCGGCTGATTGTTGTATGCGAAGATATGGAAGGAAATGCCCTCGCCGTCATCTTCCATGGAAAGTGCCTCCATCTCCACACCGTCCGCTACAAGGTTGTCCCCGATAAAAATTGGTGTAACGCGGTACAGCACATGGTTTCCGGTCTCTTTGACGTAGTCGGCAACCATGTTTTCAAACGGCAGCATGCCCTCGACATTCAGATAACGTGTTCCAGTGATCAGATTCTTCTCGTTTGCATTCTCACCGGTCAGCTGGTATCCGATCAGATGGCAGCGGTTGTACAGATATTTACCTTCCACCTGATCGTATTTTACCGTATGCCAGCCCGTCGGCTTTACCTGGCCGATCACGCCGCGCTTCTCCGTCGGCATCAGATCCTGGCCGATATTCGCCTCTGCCACGCCGCACCGTCCCAGGCTGTCCAGATTGCTGTAATGCTCGTACGACTCGGTCGTCTTTTCCTCATCGGTAAAATCCGGCTCATTTCCGTTTAAAACGACATACGGTTCACCGGAAAACTCCGAAACATCAAGAACTGAAACGGCCGTCGGTGCCTGATCGGTAATCTGGGATTCCGTCATCGTATAAGCGGCCGTAACCTCCGAACCGGAATCTGCTCTCTCCGTCGAGAGAAGATCCTGCGCCTCACAGCCGGTCAGTGTCAGAACAAGAAGCGCCGCCAGCAGCAGAAGCTGTTTTCTTGGTTTTTTCATTTCTCATATACCTCTTTCGTTATTTTCTCATGGGAATAGCCTGCAAACTCCTCCTCGGACACTTTATTCCATTTGGAAAGATCCAGGTCGAATTTCCGGTCAGACGGATAATGCCGGTTCCACCAGAAAACGATGATTTTCTCTATCTTCGCTTCCACAGCCTGCAGTCCCGTATTCTCCACAAAGCAGTATTCTCCTTCGCCTGCCTGCTCCAGAAAATCTGCCGCCGCCTGAAGTGTTACCTTCCCACTCTCCTTCTGCTCCGCGAACAGCTTTTCCGAAGCCGGATTCATCCAGAGCGTTTTCCCCTCACACAGTTCGCAGATTTTTTCCGTTACCACGCGGTCCCGCGAAACGCGTCGTCCGCCAAACTGCATTCCTCTTCGTTCTTCCAGACATACGATTCCAATCATCTGTCATCCTCCCTTCTCTTGCGTGTGCATATCTGAACACCTGACTGCCGTAGATAATCAGATAGCCAAGCCCCTCTCTTGCCCCGATAAACTCTCCGATTACAACACCGACGAGGCACAGGCCGATGTTGACCTTCCACACGGCGAGCAGCCCCGGAAGCGACCACGGCAGCACGACGCGGAACAGCATATCCTTCTTCGTTCCGCCGAGTGTTGCAATCAGGCGGAGCATATCCGGCTCCACACCCTGAAAGCTGCTGTAAATGCTGATCACCGAGCCGAATATCGCAACGGAAATGCCGGCCGTGATGATCGTTTTCACGTTTGCCCCCATCCACACAATGAGAAGCGGGGCGAGCGCCGATTTCGGCAGGCTGTTCAGGACTACCAGGTACGGCTCCATCACCGCAGAAAAGCGCGGAAAGAGCCACAAAAGCACAGCGAACGCCATGCCAAGTGCCGAGACGAGCAGAAAGCTGATTCCCGTCTCATACACCGTGATCCCGATATGGCGCAGAAGGTTCTGCTCCGTCAGCAGGGTCACGAACGTTTTTCCCACCCGCACAGGGCTGGAAAAGATAAACGGATCGATCCATCTCAGATCCGCCGCCACCTCCCATAATACCAGAAAACTGACGAGAAGCAAAGCCCGAAACACCCGCACCTGCTCCCGTTCTCTTTTTTTCTGCCGGAGATACGCCCTCTGAAAGCTGCTCTCCGGCGTTTTTGCCTGCTCACGCATTTTCATTCAGCTCCTTCCAGATGGCATTGAAATACGTTTTAAATTCCGGCGCACTGCGCGCTTTCATCGGCGTGCGCTCCTCCATCGCAAACCGGATCGGAATCTTTTTTTTCACATATGCCGGCCGTGCCGCCAGAACAATCACACGGTCCGCCATGCTGATGGCCTCCGAAATATCGTGTGTCACGAGAATTGCTGTCTTTCCCTCTTTTTTGATGATCTTTCCGATATCATCACAGACGTTCAGCCTCGTCTGGTAGTCGAGAGCGGAAAACGGCTCGTCAAGCAGCAGAAGATCCGGCTCCATCGCCAGTGTACGGATCAGTGCCGCCCTCTGCCGCATACCGCCGGAAAGTTCGGACGGACGGGCATTGGAAAAGGATTTCAGGCCGTATGTCTCCATCATCTCCCCAACTTTTTCTTTCCGCTCGGGTGTCAGCGTGCGCGAAATCTCAAGGCCCAGCAGAACGTTGCTGTAGATGGTCCGCCATTCAAACAGGTGGTCTCTCTGCAGCATGTAGCCGATATGGAGATCCGCCTCCGTGATCGGCCGTCCGCGGCTCAGCAGAGTTCCCGCCTCCGGCTTTAAAAGACCGGAAATCAAGTTCAGGATCGTGCTCTTTCCGCAGCCGCTCGGTCCGACAAGAGCAACAAATTCCCCCGGTTTTACCGAAAAGGTCAGATCGCACAGCGCCGGTGTTTCTCCTTTCATGGTGTGATAGGACAGTGATATATGCTCTAATGACAGGATTTGATCATCCATTTTTTTGCATCCTCCTCTATCTATAAGATATCATATGCAGCTTGCATCCCAGCCGCGCTGAGGCTATAATAGAAAGGATTGAAAGATACCAGGAGGTTTGAAGATACATTATGACCAATAAAAGAAATTACCAGAAGGAGCTGGATGCGAAGATTGCAGGACTTCACGGTGAAGTTCCGACCTTGCTGCTGCACAGCTGCTGTGCGCCGTGCAGCAGTTACGTGCTGGAATATCTGTCGCAGTATTTTTCCATTACGCTCTTTTACTATAATCCCAACATCTATCCACCGACGGAGTACGAGCACCGCGTGGAGGAACAGCAGCGTCTGATCCATTCTCTTCCCGCCGTGCATCCGATTTCCTTCTGCCCCGGACCGTACGATTCTGACCGGTTCTATGAGCTGACACGCGGGATGGAAAATGTGCCGGAGGGCGGCGAGCGCTGTTTTGTCTGCTATGAAATGCGGCTCCGCGAAGCGGCCGAAATGGCAAAGCAGCTCAAACTCGACTATTTTACAACAACCCTCTCCATCAGCCCGCTGAAAAACGCGGAAAAGCTGAATGAAATCGGAGAACGGCTTGCCGCCGAATACAGGATCCCATATCTCAATTCAGATTTCAAGAAACGGGGCGGCTACCAGCGTTCCATCGAACTTTCCCACGAATACGGCCTCTACCGCCAGGACTACTGCGGCTGCGTCTTTTCCCGCCGGGAACGCGACGCACGGGTGGCAGCACAGGAAAATGGCAACAGCTGATGTGCTCTTTGAAGTGTCCGGCCAAAAGCTCCGTCAGGATATGCTGTACGAACTGATTTTCCTGAAACTTGTAACAGCAAACGCCCTTTGCAGCAGATCTTTTTCCTGCAAAGGGCGTTCGTATTTCTGTCATATTTCTCATGATACCAGAAAACCCGCAGAACCTTACGTCCTGCGGGTTTCTAAAGAATAAGCCGAAAATCAGATTCGAACTGACGACCCCTTCATTACGAGTGAAGTGCTCTACCGGCTGAGCTATTTCGGCCTGTGAAATTCATTTTCTGAATGACACAATCATTATTATACCGTATTTTTTTGAAATTGCAAGCATTTTTTTGAAATTTATGAATCTTTTTCTAAAATTTGTTCCGCCCCACTGATTTCCTGCCGTTTTCATCCTTGTTGTTTTCACATCCCTGACGCAAATTTTATGCATAAACTTTGTCCTTGCTTTCAAAAATTAAGGAAAACCATCACTTTTCCTTATAAAAATTAATGTATTTTGAAAGAAAAGCATTGACAACCGCCAAAAAAGTAAGTATAGTTTTTAACTAAAGGAAGAAAGGGGCTGTTGTCATGACCATGCAATACGATAATCTGGAAGACAAGCTCAGTCAGCTTGTAGAGTATACGAAAGATTCCGGAAAGATTGATTTATCTTTATACACTGAGTACGATGTAAAACGGGGACTGCGTGATTCCACCGGTAAAGGTGTTCTCACCGGCCTGACCGAAATTTCCGATGTTATCGGCTTCGATATTGATGAGCGCACCGGCGAAAAAGTTCCGACCGATGGCCGTCTCTATTTTCAGGGCTATAACGTCGCAGATCTGATCAAAGGTATGGAAGGACGACGCTTCGGTTTTGAAGAGATTACCTATCTTCTTCTGTTCGGTTCTCTTCCGACAGAACCGCAGTTAAATGATTTCAACGAAATTTTAAGTATCTACCGCGAGCTGCCGGACACTTTTGTCCGCGACGTTGTCATGAAGGCAACCAGCAAAAACATGATGAATACTCTGCAGCGCTGTGTGCTGACCCTGTATTCCTACGACGAAAAGCCGGATGACATTTCCATTCCGAACGTCCTCCGCCAGGCTTTGAGTCTGATCGCCAAAATGCCGCTGATCGCCGTTTACGGCTACCATGCATACCGCCACTACCACGAAAACCAGAACCTGATCATCCGAAATCCGAAACCGGAGCTGTCGATGGCTGAAAACATTCTGCAGATGCTTCACCCGGATGGAGAATACACTGCTCTGGAGGCAAAGGTTCTCGATGTTGCGTTAATTCTTCACGCAGACCACGGCGGCGGAAATAACTCAACATTTACGACACACGTTGTCTCCTCCTCCGGAACCGATACCTACTCTGCTGTTGCGGCTTCTTTAAGTTCCTTAAAAGGACCGCGCCACGGCGGTGCCAACTTGAAGGTTATGGAGATGTTTGAAAATATTGAAGAGAATGTTACAAACTGGGAAGACGAAAACGAACTGCGCACCTACCTGACCAAAATGCTTGATCGTGAAACATTCGATGGAACCGGTCTTATCTATGGTATGGGCCATGCTGTTTATACCCTGTCCGATCCACGTTGTGTGATTCTGAAAGAATATGCAAAGAAGCTTTCCGCTGAGAAGCACCGCGAGAAAGAATTTGCTCTCTATGAGTCTGTAGAACGCATTGCCGGCGAGTGTATCGCCAAAAAGCGCCGTCTGCTCAAACCAGTCTGTGCAAATGTTGATTTCTACAGCGGTTTCGTCTACGCAATGCTTGGCCTTCCAAAAGAGCTCTACACCCCGATCTTTGCTATCTCCCGTATCTCCGGCTGGTCCGCACACCGGATCGAAGAGCTTGTCAACGAAGGAAAGATCATCCGTCCGGCTTATAAATATGTCGGTCATCATCGTCCGTACGTTGCCATTGAAAGAAGAACCCCAAGAAAGACTTCCCACAGTTTTTCAAATAACTAAAAAATTATGCAAAAAGGACATCTGCCCGTACCGTTCTGGTATCGGGCAGGTGTCCTTTTATTGCCAAGTGATCTCTCGAAAAACCCGCGGAGCGTGCTTCTCATGGTTATAAACAAAACTCTGCGTTATACCCGGATCTTTGTTCCCTTGGTATCTCGTTTTGCCAGCTTAATCTTCGCTGTCAGAGAAATCTCTTTGTCGTGATACGTGATCGTGTAATCCATCCGGCTTGCCAGCAGATACGCATGCTCTACCGCGTCGTCCTCTGCCATACGGATACCACGCACACCAACGGCTGCTTTTTTCTTCTCCGGCACTTCACTCGTAAGGAAGCGCAGGAAGACACCGTTTTTCGTCTGCAGAACCACATACTCCTGCTCCTGGCAGACCTCGGCAAGAATCAGACGGTCCTCCTCGGATGAAAGCTTCGTCGCCGCGATCGTTCGTTTTACGACATCAAACTCGGATCCATCGACAAGTTTTACCATACCGGCCGCGCTGACGAACAGCAGCTTATTGTTCTTGATATTTTCCAGTGCATCGACGTAAATCATCTGCTCCTTCTGGCTGCTGTAATTTCCAAGGTTGTCGATCGGCGTTCCCTTGTCACGGAATCTTCCATACGGGATGTCCATTACTTTGATGCTGTGCATCATGCCAAGATCCGTAAAGACGCAGATCTTATCGGTGTTTTTGCACTGGAACACATATTTGTTCTCGTTGTGCACAGCCTCTTTGTTCCGCTCGTAAGCAGACGTATCGATCGTCTTCGCATAACCGAAGCGGTCCATCAGGAAGACAACATCCATCTCCTCGACCTTCAGCTCCTCAAGAACAATCGCCTCAGCATTCTCAATCGCCGTTTTCCGCTTGTGGCCGTACTCTTTTTTTATCTGCGTCAGATCTTCCATAATAACTTCCGACATCGAGTCGTAATGATTTAAGATATCCTCGTACTTTGTAATCTTCGCCACAGTCGCCTCATGATCTTTTAAGAGTGCTTCCACTTCCAGTCCGATCAGTTTCTGCAGACGCATCTCCAGAATCGCCGTTGCCTGGCGTTCCGTAAAGCAGAGCTGTGCTGCCATACGCTCACTTGACTTTGATTTGAAGCGGATACCATCGGTCACTCCCATAATCAGACACTCTTTGACCTGCTTCTGTGTCTTGCTTCCGCGCAGGATCTCAATGATCAGATCGATCACATCGCATGCCTTGATCAGACCTTCCTGCACCTCGCGGCGCTCCATCTCTTTGCGGAGAAGGTTCTGGTATTTGCGGGTTGCCACTTCAAACTGGAAATCAACGTGATGCTCGATCACCTGTTTAAGGCTTAACGTCTCCGGTCTTCCATCTGCCACGGCGAGCATGTTGACACCGAACGTATCTTCCAAACGTGTTTTCTTGTACAGCAGATTCGTGATCCGCTCCACATCCGCGCCTTTTTTCAGTTCGAGCACGATGCGTGTTCCTTCTTTCGAGGACTGGTTGGAAATGTCGACGATTTCCGGCGCTTTCTTGCTCTCCACAAGCCCCGCCACATCGTTCAGGAACTTTCCGATGTTCGCACCGATCATCGGGTACGGAATTTCGGTGATCACAAGATACTGCTTTCCGTTTCTGCCTTTCTCCACTTCCACTTTTCCGCGGATTTTAATCTTTCCGACACCTTTTTCGTAGATCGACAGCAGGTCATCCTGATTGACGACAATACCGCCGGTCGGGAAATCCGGTCCTTTGATGTATTTCATCAGACCTTTGACGGTGATGTCGTTGTTTTTCATGTAGGCCTTGACCGCATCCACAATCTCACACAGGTTGTGCGGCGGAATGCTTGTTGCCATACCGACAGCGATACCGTCTGCGCCATTCAACAGAAGGTTCGGCACGCGCACCGGCAGAACAGACGGCTCTTTTTCCGTCTCGTCGAAGTTCGGTACGAAATCGACAACGTCTTTGTCGAGATCCTTTAAATAGACCTCCTGTGTAATTTTCTGCAGTCTCGCCTCGGTATATCGCATTGCAGCGGCACCGTCACCCTCAATCGACCCGAAGTTTCCGTGACCGTCCACAAGCGGCTGCCCTTTTTTGAAATCCTGTGCCATTACGACAAGAGCATCGTAAATGGAACTGTCGCCGTGCGGATGGTATTTACCCATCGTATCGCCGACGATACGCGCGCACTTTCGGAACGGCTTGTCGTACTGGATGCCGAGCTCATACATGTCATACAGAGTACGGCGCTGTACCGGCTTTAAACCGTCCCGCACGTCCGGAAGCGCTCGGGAAATGATGACGCTCATCGCATAATCAATATAAGATTTCTGCATGACCTCAGAATATTCGGTCCGTATAATCTGATCTTCTGATTTTTCTTTCATCTTCCTTTGTCCTTCCTGTTAAATATCCAGCTCTGCATCGGTTGCATGCTCATAAATAAATGCTTTCCGCGGCGGAACCTCGGTTCCCATCAGTACTTCCGTCACATCGGAGGCCATACGGGCATCCTCGATCTCCACACGCTTCAAAAGTCTCGTCTCCGGATTCAGTGTCGTCTCCCAGAGCTGCTCCGGGTCCATCTCGCCAAGACCTTTGTAGCGCTGCAGCGTAAATTTTTCTTTGTGTGTCTTTCTGTATTTTTCCAGTGCTTTGTCGTCGT
This sequence comes from Blautia sp. TM10-2, assembly GCF_003480845.1. Lineage (NCBI taxonomy): Bacteria > Bacillati > Bacillota > Clostridia > Lachnospirales > Lachnospiraceae > Blautia > Blautia sp. TM10-2. The sequence goes on from NZ_QUJZ01000020.1 coordinate 65,631, forward strand.
ACAGATACTCTTCTTTTCCGCGGGACGGCATTGCCTTGTAAAGAGGCGGCATCGCGATATAGACATGTCCCTCGTAGATCAGCTCCGGCATGAAACGGTAGAACAGTGTCAGCAGCAGCGTTGAAATATGCGCACCGTCGACATCGGCATCTGCCATGATGATAATTTTATCGTAACGGAGCTTTGTGATATCGAAGTCGTTGCCGTAACCCTCGGAAAAGCCGCAGCCGAATGCATTGATCATGGATTTGATCTCGGCATTTGCCAGAACTTTATCAATAGAAGCCTTCTCTACGTTCAGAATCTTACCGCGGATCGGCAGAATTGCCTGGAAATTACGGTCACGCGCCGTCTTTGCGGAACCGCCCGCAGAATCTCCCTCGACGATAAAGATCTCGCACAGCGACGGGTCCTTTTTCTCGCAGTTTGCCAGTTTGCCGTTCGTATCAAACGAATATTTCTGCTTGGTCAGCATATTCGTCTTGGCTTTTTCTTCGCTTCTGCGGATTTTGGCAGATCGCTCAGCGCAGGCAAGAACATTTTTCAGCACTTCGAGATTGCGGTCGAAATACAGCGGAATCTCCTCGCCCGTTACTTTTCCGGCGGCCTTTGCCGCATCCGGGTTGTCCAGCTTCGTTTTTGTCTGACCCTCGAACCGCGGATCCGGGTGCTTGATCGAAATAACAGCGGTCATACCGTTTCGGATATCCGATCCCGTAAAGTTATTGTCTTTTTCTTTTAAGACACCGATCTCTCTGGCATAGCTGTTCATAATCGTCGTAAAGGTCGATTTGAAACCGGAAATATGGGTACCGCCCTCAGCGTTGTAGATATTATTACAGAAGCCGAGCACGTTTTCCTGGAATTCGTTGATATACTGGAACGCACATTCTACGGTAATGCCCTCAGATTCCCCTTTGAAATAAATCGGATCGTGGATTGCCTCTTTATTCTTATTCAGATCGCGCACAAAACCAACAATGCCGTCCGGCTCGTGATACGTCAGGTGCTCCTCTTTTCCATCGCGCAGATCGGAAAAATAAATGGTAAGCGCCGGGTTCAGATATGCAGTCTCATGAAGACGGCTTTTGACCTCTGTTGCGGAAAAACGTGTTTTCTCAAAGATTTCCGGATCCGGCAGGAAGTTGATGCGGGTTCCGCTGTTCTTCGTTTTTCCGATCTTCGGCAGCAGCCCATCCTCATCGAGTTCCTGTACGGCAACACCTCGTTCGTAGCGGTCGTGATAAACCCAGCCGCCGAGGCTGACCTGTACGTCAAGATAGGTAGAAAGCGCATTGACAACCGAAGAACCGACACCGTGCAGACCGCCGCTTGTCTTGTACGCATTGTTGTCGAATTTACCGCCGGCGTGCAGGGTTGTAAAAACGAGACGCTCCGCCGGAACGCCTTTTTCATGCATGCCGACCGGGATTCCGCGGCCGTTGTCGGTCACGGTCGCCGAGCCGTCTGCTTCAAGTGTTACGTGAATGGTGTCGCAGTAGCCCGCAAGATGCTCGTCCACCGCATTGTCTACAATTTCATAAATCAGATGATTCAGGCCTTTCCGCGAGGTACTTCCGATATACATACCAGGGCGCTTACGCACTGCTTCGAGACCTTCCAGCACGGAAATACTGCTGGCATCATACGTTTCTTTTTTTGGCATAACTGTTCTATCCTCACTTATGTGTTACTGTCTTTTTCTCTTAAAAATACTTCTGTCTGTCCCATTTTGGGGGCACAGTATTTTATTATATCATTTTTCTTCCCGGAATAGCAAGATTTTCTTTAGAAGAAAGAATCTCCTCCGTTCATCAGCTCCTTAAAAGAAGTCACGTAGCGGTCTGCTTCCTGCTCCATCTTTGCGCGGTTTCCTTCCCCGCTTCTGTCATACACGCCCACAGCCGCAAATCCGCCCATTTTGGCGCCGCGGATTCCCGTTAGGATATCTTCATATACCACACACGTTTCCGGCGGAAGAGACAGCTTTTCAGCCGCTTTCTCGTAGATATCCGGAAAGCCCTTGCCGCGCTTTACTTCCGAGACGGTGACAAATGCTTTAAAATACTCATAAATCCCATTTCTCTTTAAGGCCGGCTCATACAGCTCCGGGCTCGATGAGGTAGCAACCGCCATGCGGATTCCTTTTTCTTTTAAATAGCGGAGATATTCTGCTGCCCCGTCTTTTAACTCCACTTCATACGTATAGGCGTCGACCGCCATCTGATGCCACTCCTGAATCAGTTCTTCCGGCGTTTCCGGAAAGCCGAACCGTCTGATCGTGTAGCGGGCAGCCTCCAGAAAGCCGAGCGGTGTAATCGCCTCCTGATAATCCGGCGGAACCTCAAGTCCTCTCTTCTTTAAAAATGCAATATCGATGTCATCCCAGACCCGCATCGAGTCGAGCAGTGTTCCGTCCAGATCAAAAATGGCTCCTTTGTACTGTTTCATTTGTCTTCTCCTTCTCTATTCTAATCTTTTTTCTTTCTTTTTAGAACGTATTTCTGTTTTTAGAACATTTGTTTGTTTTATCATACCATAACTGGTAAAAAATGCAAGTAAAATGCGAATTTCGCTACTTTTTGAAATTTTTTAAATTTTTTTCAAAAAACACTTGCATTTTCTCCAGACATCGTGTATTATAAGCGAGTACGGTTCGTTGGTCAAGAGGCTAAGACGTCGCCCTCTCACGGCGAAAACAGGGGTTCGATTCCCCTACGAACTGCTGAAGGTTCGCAGGATGCCTTCTCTCTTAAAAATCCTGTTTTAAGCGACATGGTTCGTTGGTCAAGAGGCTAAGACGTCGCCCTCTCACGGCGAAAACAGGGGTTCGATTCCCCTACGAACTGTTGAAGGTTTCACAGAGTTCCTTCTCTTTTAAAAATTCTGTTCTATATCATATGGTTCGTTGGTCAAGAGGCTAAGACGTCGCCCTCTCACGGCGAAAACAGGGGTTCGATTCCCCTACGAACTG
>NZ_QUJZ01000020.1:68622-82574 GCF_003480845.1 Blautia sp. TM10-2
ATGGTTCGTTGGTCAAGAGGCTAAGACGTCGCCCTCTCACGGCGAAAACAGGGGTTCGATTCCCCTACGAACTGTTGAAGGTTTCACAGAGTTCCTTCTCTTTTAAAAATTCTGTTCTATATCATATGGTTCGTTGGTCAAGAGGCTAAGACGTCGCCCTCTCACGGCGAAAACAGGGGTTCGATTCCCCTACGAACTGCTTTTAAACGGAGCCTGCATGGCTCCGTTTTTTGCTGTGCTGATTTTTTTCTTCCTATCATAAACGCCAGTAAAAAAGCCCGGCAGTTTTCTGCCGGACTTTTCCTTTTTTCTGACAACTCTTTTATTCTGCGTAGATCTTAACCAGTTCTTTCAGCATTGCCATCGTCTTTTCCATCCCCTCAACGGTAATGTGCTCATACGGTCCATGGCATGCATATCCGCCGGTTCCGATGTTCGGGCACGGCAGACCCATGAAGCTTAAGCGTGCGCCGTCTGTGCCGCCGCGGATCGGAAGAACAATCGGCTCCATGCCGGCTCTTCTGGCTGCCTCTTCGGCATTCTCAATCAGATGGTAGCAAGGACGGATCTTCTCAGCCATGTTGCGGTACTGCTCTTTGATCTCCAGTTTTACCGTTCCCTCGCCGTATTTTTCATTCATTGCTTTTTCAATCCGGCGCAGATTCTCTTCTTTTGCTGCAAATTTCTCTGCATCGTGATCACGGATGATGTACTCGGACTCGGCATGTGCCACATCGCCGGACATACTGGTCAGATGATAGAAGCCTTCATATCCTTCGGTATTTCTCGGGGACTCTGCTTCCGGCAGAAGAGACTGGATCTCGCTTGCAACAGCGATTGCATTGATCATCGTGTCTTTTGCTCCGCCTGGGTGGATGTTAAATCCGGTCACCGTGAATTTCGCTCCGGCTGCATTGAAGTTTTCGAATTCGATTTCTCCCTCTGTGCCGCCGTCCACGGTATAGGCAAACTCCGCGTCAAAGCCTGGAACATCAAAAAAGTCAGGGCCTTCACCGATCTCCTCATCCGGTGTAAATCCGATGGAAATCGGACCGTGCGGGATTTCTCCGGCAAGAAGGGCTTCTGCCAGTGTCATAATCTCTGCCACGCCCGCCTTGTCGTCTGCACCGAGCACCGTTGTTCCATCGCTTGTGATCAGCGTTCTGCCGGCCAGGGATGGAAGATGCGGGAATACCGAAACCTCCAGTGTTCTTCCGCTGTCAGCCAGCTTCAGATCCTTTCCGTCATAATTTTCATGTACGATCGGATTTACCGCATGATCTGCAAAATCAGATACCGTATCCATGTGTGCGATAAATCCCAGTTTTGTCTTTCCTTCGTATCCTTTTGTTGCCGGAATTTTTCCATAGACGTAGCATTTATCCTCTACACGGACATCCGATACACCGAGCGCTTTCATTTCTTCTGCAAGCTGGTCTGCCAGGACTCTCTGACACTCGGAAGACGGATGGGTTCCGCTCTTCTCATTGCTCGGTGTCGGCACTTTAACATAATTCAGTAATCTTTCATATGCTTTCATTTTCTTCTTCTCCTTCTTATTTCATCAGCTTCTGGATGGTTTTACAGAGCTCATCCACGGCGCCTTCTTTTCCCTGCCGGATATCCTCCACAACGCAGGATTTGATGTGGCTGGAAAGCAGTACCTTGTTGAAGCTGTTTAATGCAGACTGGATCGCGGATACCTGGGTCAGGATATCGACGCAGTAGCGGTCGCTCTCCACCATTTCCCGTATTCCGCGCACCTGGCCTTCAATTCTCGAAAGACGGTGGATCAGATCTTTGTATTCTTTTTCGTCCCGCACTTTTTTCCGGTCGCATTCACTGCAGTGTGTACAACATTCACCCATGAGGTTTCCTCCTTGTGTTCCGTCACTCTATATACCCCGTCTGGGTATGAATTTATGATACTCTTTTGCCCAGACTTTGTCAATCTTCGATTTTTGCCGCAAGCGCGCCGTACAGCTTCTGGTTTACCAGACTTGCCGCGCTGCACTCCGCCTCCGGCGCGTTCGCCGACGGCTCTCCGCAGAGATCGACCGCGAGCACCTTTCTCCCCGCAAGACAGTCCTTTGCAAGGGACAGCAGCTCATCCACACGCACATTTCCCTGATCCCAGTTCGTATCAAGCTCCTCCTTTGACAGAATGTCCTTATCGACCGACAGATATACCGGAAATGTTCCCGCATGGGATGCAAAAATCTCTTTGATCTTCGCCGCTCCGCTTCCGTCGTCGAGCTCTTCCTGTGTCACAAACCAGACATGCTCCATCGCTTCTGTCTCCCGCACCGACGCCTCCGGCGGGCCGATCACACAGATTCCTTTGATGTTTTGATACGCCCCGGCAGCATCCCGGATCCAGGAACCGCAGGAGAGCACCGGAAGAAGCGCCGGCGGCTGCATATCGGTATGGTGGTCGAATACGGCTAAAAACAAATCTTCTTTTTCAAGTCCCAGCAGCAATTTGCTCATATAGTGATAATTGCCGGAATCCAGAAGGCGGATCCGCGGCAGCTCTTTCGTTTCTTTTTTTCGGCCAAGTTCCGCTTCCAGAAACTGCTCCGTCTCTGGATCGAGATAACCGTCAGTTCCCCGGAGCTCTCTTAGATCCCAGATCTTTCCCGCCTGCTCCCAGGCATATCCTTCGGACTCATAAATTCCGGAAAGGCTAAAACAAAATGGTTTCATCTTCTCTTTTACTCCTGTTATTTATTTAATGGATTCAGCTTTCTTCCCGCCGTCACAAGAAGAACGGCTGATATCAGAAGCTGCAGAACGGCACTCGCCTCCGGCAGATAATGGATCAGCGGATTCTGTCCGTAATTTCCAAGCAGATAGCAGAGCTGTTCCATCTCTCTTCCATTCCCAAGCTGGCGGCTGATGATCCCCGCAAACGAGGTAAACGGATTGAAAAGAAGAAGGTAAATTACACCTCCTACATCAATCTGCTGATAAGCTGCCGTCATCTCCTGCTGCAGCAGTCCTGCGTAGTAGGCAAGCCCCGTGCAGGCGCATATTCCTACGACCAGAAAAACGACAATGACATAGGAAAGAACGGTCGCCAGTGTGGTCCGCTTAAAAACAACCGAACAGAAAATGCCGATACTGCCGACAAAAATCCCGGTCAGAAGAAGGCCTCCCGCCATCAGAAGCAGTCCGCCAAGGCCGATACCGCCGAACACCACAACAAGGGACAGCACCGGCAGTGCCGAAACCGTCAGTATCAGAACAACGCCAAGCGATGCCTCCAGCTTTCCCGTAATGATTCTCCACGGGTTCAGGTTCGTCGTCAGCAGCACATCCAGCGTTTTTTTCTCACGCTCCAGCGAAATGCTTCCTCCCGCAACCGCCGGAACCGAAAGGACAACGAGAATAAACAGAAGATACGTCATCAGAATATAGCAGTTCATCGGAACGCTGTAGCTGACCGGTGCCAGATAGCCAAGCTGGCTGCTCTCCCCGAAATAGCAGACAAACGCAACCACGGCAAGCAGCAGATTGCAGACAAAAATAATCCAGGAAATCCGCGATGACCGCGAGTTCCGCTTCATTTCTTTTTCAAATACAGGATTTAACCGCACGTTTCGTTCCCTCCTTATCCGATCGTGTTTCCGAACGTTTCTGTGTTTCGGCTCTTCTGTTCCGTTTCCCCGGTCAGATGAAAGAACAGGGACTCCAGGCTGTTGTGTTCCCGTGCAAATGAAACCACAAGGATTCCGGCATCCACCAGTTTCTGCAGCAGATACGCCTCCTCCTCCCGGCTTCCCGAAAACCAGGCCGCAATCTTGTTTTCATCCACAGAAAGGCGGCTGACCTGCGGATCCTGCCGCAATAGTTCCAGCGCCTTTGGCACCTGGTTCAGCACAGTGATGCGCAGCGGATTGGAGCTGTCGACCGCAAGCATAATGTTTTCCAGCTTTCCCTGCTGTACCATGACACCTCCGTTGATGACACCGATGCTGGTGCACAGATCTGCTAATTCCGAAAGAATATGGGAGCTGATCAGAATCGTATAATCCTCCCGCGCCAATCGCTGCAGGAGAAGCTGAAAATCCTTTCTCGAACGCGGATCCAGACCGGAATTCGGTTCGTCCAGCACCAGAAGCTTCGGTTTATGGATCATCGCGCGCGCCAGACAGAGCCGCTGCTGTATGCCCCTTGAGAGCGAATCCACCATCTGCTCCTCTTTTCCCGATAGTTCGACCATCTCCAGCACTTCCCGCGCACGGACGGTTCCTGCCCGCCCGTAAATTCCATACGATGCGGCAAAAAATTCCAGATACTCTATCACGTTTAAGTTTTCATAAACGCCAAAGAAATCAGGCACAAAGCCGATCAGGCTTTTCTGCTTCAGAATATTTTTTGTCGTCCGCACGCCGTCCAGCCACAGATCGCCGCCGTCGCTCTTTAAAAGCCCTGAAATAATGCGCAGCGTCGTTGTTTTTCCCGCACCGTTCGGTCCGACAAAGCCGTAAATATCGCCTTTTTTTACTTCCATATCAAGACCGTTCAGGGCATATGTTTTTCCGTATTTTTTGGTCAGTTTCTCAATTTTCAGTATCGGCATTTGGCTCCTCCGCTAACAGGTTCTCCAGATATTGCTCCGGTGGGATCTCTTTCGCCTTTACGATCAGATTCGGTGCCTCATAGTATCCATAATTTTCATGATACTCTTCTCCCTTTTCCTCTTCGGAAAGACGGTACCGCACACGGATCTGGTTGTCCGCATTCACATACTGCGCCTCCAGCGCCGGATCACTCGCAAAATCGATCTCCCAGTCGGAAATTTCATCATACGTTCCCGTCTGAAAATTGTACAGCTCAATGATTCCATTGAAATTCCGGATCTTGGTCCCATCCTCCGTGCGGGCTTTCTCGAAAGCAAGCGAAAGAATGGTTCCCCGTTTTCCTCCCCCGCCGGTTTCTGCCGCCTGGATCTTATCTTCTAACGCCGTCATCGCATACGGCCAGAATGCAGGATCATAGATTCCCTCGGAATCCGGCTGCATCACGCCTTTAGCATACATTCCATACAGACACCAGATGTTGTTGTTTTCAAAGACACCGTTCAGATAATACGTTACTTCTGTTTCCTCTTCCGAGATTCCGCCGGAATTCGGTCCCATTTCAAAGCTTACCGTGTTTCCGCCGTCCCATCCGCTGTACTCCTGCGCATACGGACAGTACACAACGCCGGCCTCTTTCATGTCCACAAACACTTCCTGATAGTAATACGAGATTCCATACGCTTCGTATCCGCTGTCAAGCTGGAACGTATCGTCATTGCCTGCCAGCTTTCCAAAGAAAAGGCAGTTGTCACTCCGGTTCGGCATGTGATTATAGATGACGCCGTCCAGATAATTTTTCTCTATCTCCGGCAGATCTTCTGCCGCACTCCAATTTCCGAAATCCCGCACGCTGTCCGCTTCTATTCCATCCAGCGTGATCGTCTCCCCGTTTTTGATGTCTCCAATGAGGGCACAGTAACCTGGAACGGCGATCACACAGCTCTCCAGATCATAGCCTGTCTTATTTTCCACGGTTCCGCTGATCTTCTGATCCCAGAAATGAAACGTGCCTTTCAGTCCTTCGCCTTCGTCCAGCGTTTCCATCCGCTGCATGCCGAACTCATTCAGGGCAAATGCAGCCTGATTGGAAATTTCTGCCCTGTTTTTCTGTTCTCCGAAACTGATCTCCGTCTTTTCATATTCCGCATCCTCCGTTTCCGGCTGTGCCGTGCTGTTGGACATATAGTCCATACGGTTGTACGTCACCAGATCGTAGGACGGATCCAGATACAGCTCATAGGAAGCATTGTACGGCGCCTGTGCACAGAAATTAATGTAATCTTTCTGGTATGTATCGTACTGCCAGATTTCTCTTACATACGTCAGCACCGGGGCCTTGAGCCTCGTGCTCTGGCCAAACAGACTGATCAGCATAACAAAGACGGCCGAGCAGGCACAGATCGCCCCCCAGAGATACTGACGTTTTCCTGTTTTTTTCAAAAAGAAATACAATCCCGGCCCTGCCAGAACCAGATAGACCAGAATCAGGCCGCCGTACAGCACCGTATTCGGACGGTTCCGGATCCTAGTGTTTTCCAGAAGATCGGAAATCGTATAGTATTTCTGATAATTCGTATTTCGTTTTGCCAGAAGGCGGCTGGTGGTCTCTTCGTCCAGAATATTTTTCAGAAAATCTACCGGCGCTTCTTTAAACGCACTGCGCTGGCTTTCCGCAAATGTCTCGTTTCCCGAAAAGGTAATCAGAAGACCTCCCTCTGCCTGCCAGAGATCAATTTCTTTCTGGATTGTCTCATCCAGTTCTTCTTTTGACTGCTCCAGAAGGATCAGCACATCCGGCGAATACGACTCCGCAAGCCCGACAAGCTCCTCTGCCCGGACAGATGCAGCTTCCACCTCATAAATCCCGTCGTTCAGCGTAACTCCATTCAGCTGCTGCCCGTAATTAGTTTCTTCTTCCACAACGCAGACTTCCACCTTGGACTGGAAGAAGCCTTCACTCGAAATCGTTTCTTCCCGACTGTACACCGTGTCCCTCTGGCTGTTCTCCAGGCACAGGACACAAAAAGACGTATTTTCCACCAGAAGCCCTGCCGAAAAAGTCTTTGTAACGGTTCCGTTCGCCGGAATATAGATTGGAAAACGGTACGTAAAAAGGCTGTTTCTTCCATCGCCCGACCGCTTGACCCCCAAAAACAGTTTTGAGAGAATGCCTTCTCCACTGTTTCTGCGGTAAATCGATTCCGCGGCGTTTTTTATCTGAAAAACAAAGTATCCTTCAAATTCAACAGCGCTCTCATTTGTGATTGTCACACGAATCGGTACGTGATTCCCATCCTGATAGTTTCCTTCGAATCCATAAGAAAAATCAATCTGGTATTCCCCTGCGTAGCTGTTGGCAAGAAGCTGCTTTTCTTTCCCGTCGCTTCTTCCGCCATCCGACGGCGTGTTCTGATAAAGTTCTGTCCGCGTTGTCATCGCAGACACCCTCTGAACTCCCGCCAGAAGCAGAATCAGCAGCAAAATACCGGACAGACAGCAGATTTTGCTTCTTCTTTTCCTGTTCATCGCTTTTCGTCCTCTTTCTTCCCCTTTGGCATTCCGACCGGCAGTTCCACCTCAAAGACGGTTCCCTGCAGATCACTTTTTACCCGCACCTGTCCGTGATGCAGTTCCGCAATCTGCTGTACAATCGCAAGTCCAAGTCCCGTCCCGCCGGTATCGCGGCTCCTCGACTGCTCTGTCCGGTAAAATTTCTGGAAAATATGATCCAGTTCCTGTTTTGGAATGATCCGTCCGTAGTTAATGACACGCGTGACCACATATTCGCCCTCTTTTTCCATTGAGACGCGGATCTGTTTTCCCTCTTTTCCGTATTTGACAGCATTGTTCAGCAGATTTCCAAAGAGCCGTGCCAGCAGCTCACCGTCCGCCTCGAGAAAAATCGCATGTTCCGCATGCAGAAATTCCACCTGAAGCTCATTTTTCACAAAAGACGGCGTCATCTCGTCGAGCATCTGCTCCATCAGCTGCACCAGATCAAGTTTTCCGAGATGCAGCTGCATCTCTTTGTGCTCCAGCTTGACGAATCCAAACAGTTCGTTCGTGAGCTGCTCCAGACGGAGTGCTTTCTGATAGGCAATATCGATATAATGATTTCTCGTCTCCTCATCCAGATCCGTCCGCGTGCGCACCCAGCCGAGATAGCCGATAATCGAAGTCAGCGGCGTACGGAGGTCATGTGCCACGGATGAGACGAGATCGTTTTTCGTATGCTCCGCGATCCGTTCCCGTTCCATAATTTCCTTGATATTCTGCTGCATCGTATTTAAGTTCTCCGCCATCACAGAAAACTCGTCATTTCCCTTTACCTCGATCGGATGATCAAAATCCCCTGCTGATATCTCCTTTACCTTTTCCAGAATCTTCCCAATGTATCGGATGGTTTCGCGCATCAGGAAATAAAAGGTCAGGCAGAACGAAAGCAGCGCAGCCGCCGTCAGAATCATCGTCCGCACCGATGGGCGGAGGCCTCCCGGTCCGATCCAGGCGCTCCGGTAACCGATGTTCATCAGTCCATTGCCGAAAAAGGTCAGAATCCCGTCGGTAAGCGTCACTACAAGCACCGTGACAAGTGCACTTACAATCAGATCAAAGACCATCCTCTGGCTGAAGTTTTTTATAAAATCAGGCTTCAATTTTGTATCCCACTCCCCAGACTGTTGTAATAATCTTATCTTCTCTTGTGTCGTCTTTCATTTTTCCGCGCAGACGGCGGATATGTACCATAACCGTGTTGTTCGCCTCATAGAATTTTTCATGCCAGACGCGCTCGAAAATTTCGTCTGTACCGAACACGCGGCCCGGGTTGGAGGCCAGCAGATACAGAATATCAAATTCGATCGGTGTCAGCTTGATGCTTTCTCCGTAGCAGACAACCTGATGGGTTACCTTGTTGATTTCCAGATGCTTTAAGGAAATCACTTCCTGGCGCTCGTGCGGCTTCGACGGATTCAGTTCGCGGTAGCGGCGGAGCTGGGATTTTACACGCGCCATCAGCTCCAGCGGATTGAACGGTTTTGCCACGTAATCGTCTGCTCCCGTTGACAGACCGACGATCTTGTCGATATCCTGCGTTTTGGCACTTACCATGATGATCGGAATGTTGTTCGTCTCCCGGATGCGGCGGCACATCGCAATACCGTCCATATCCGGCATCATCACATCGAGCAGCACCAGGTCGATTTTTTTCTCCTCCAGAATGCGGAGTCCCTCTTTTGCACTGTACGCTTTTAATACCTGAAATCCATCGCTGATCAGATAAATTTCCAGCAGATCCGCGATTTCTTTTTCATCATCCACAACTAAAATATTTGTTTCTTCCACGTCGTTTCCATCCTCTCTGTTTTTAACTACCGTAATGGTACCATGAATATTCAAAAAAATCTTTACTTAATTCTTACGTCTGTATTATCTATTATAAAAAGAAAAGCCGCCTTCCACAAGAGGCCGCTTTTCTTTTCTTCTTATATTTTTTATCTTCGTACTGCGCGGCGGTATACCACAAGAGAAACCGCTGCGGAAATGACCTCTGTGATCCAGAAGGCGTGCCATACGAAAACGCCGCCTCCCAGATGGGACAGCAGGTAAGCTGCCGGGAGAATGACAATGACATTTCGGCAGAGGGAAATGATCAGGGAAGATCCACCTTTTCCGAGTCCCTCCAGCGCACCGGAGGATGTGATGGAAACTGCCGAAATCAAAAAGCCCGCGCTGATGCGTGTCAGTGCCTGTCCGCCAAGACGGATGGTCTCCGGATTGCTGCTGAACAGTCCGATCAGCTGTTCCGGAATGGCAAGGCAGATGCCGGTTCCAATAAGCATGATCACCGCACACATAATCAGGGTGATCTCATAAATCTTCCGCACACGCTTATGCTCGCCTGCGCCGTAGTTGAAGCCGATAATCGGGCGCATGCCCTGTACAATGCCGTTTGCTGTCAGATAGATGAACGTCTGCAGCTTGTAGTAAATGCCGAGCACGACAACGTAGCTCTGGGAATACACGGCCAGGATTCCATTCAGTGCGGAAATCAGAAGAGACGGCAGCGCCAGGTTCAGGATCGCCGGGACGCCGATCGCATACAGTCTTCCGACCAGATTTTTTCCTTCTTTTAAATATTCCGGATGGATTTTGACCGAAATCGGGCGGATCTTGTAAATGATCCAGTAAATCACGACCGGTGTCACCTGACCGATGCCGGTTGCAAGCGCCGCACCCTCAATTCCAAGACGCGGGAACGGTCCGATTCCGAAAATAATGAGCGGATCCAGAATGATGTTGACAATACAGCCGACCATCATACCGGTCATCGTCACTTTCATCCGGCCGACTGCCTGAAAAACCTTTTCAAAGTAAAGGTTTGCCATGATTGCTATGGTAAACAGAAAGATAATCCGTGAATACCGGACACCAAGATCGATGACAGTTTCGGAAGAAGAAAACATCCGCAGGAAACGCTCGATGACCAGAAGGCTTCCGATCGTTAAAATAACCGCATGCAGCATGGTAAGGGCAAGGCCCTGTGTTGCAGCACAGCCGGCTGCCTTTTTGTCACCCGCTCCCAGATAATACGAAATCACCGCATTCAGTCCGATTCCAAAACCGATGGCAACGGCATTTACAAAATTCTGTACCGGATAAACCAGGGAGAGCGCCGTCATGGCATCTTCGCTGATCTGTGCGACAAAGAAGCTGTCCACAATGTTATATAAGGAATTGACCAGCATCGAGATTACCATTGGAAGCGCCATCGAAACCAGCAGTGGAAATACTGGCTTTTCTTTCATAAAGTTTTCGTTCATTATTACCTCCATTTGTGATCTTTTCTGTTGGTGGGCTTACGTGCAGGCACGGACTTTGCTCCATTGCCACAAAAAAAGCCACGCAATTATCTGCTTTCGATAATTGCGTGGCGAAAAGAACTTTATTACAAGTTGAAAAATCCACACCAAGTTTGAGAGCAATATACCACACTTTGCCCGGGCTTGTCAAGATTTCTCCTGTAACTTTTTTTATTCTACATTTTTCAGTGCCTCGTCCATCGGAATCTTTTGGATGTGGCGGAACTGCAGCACAGCGATAACAGCATACGCCGCAAGGCCCATCAGATACATTTTTCCGTAAATTGCCGGATCAATATAGTATGTCAGCCAGCCGCTGTACTCGGAAAGCATAATGACATAAATCTGGCGGATCAGCGCGGAGGCAATGATCAGGCTGACACCGATTGAGACGATCACAACCCAGGTTGTCGCCGTCAAATACAGACTCAAAATTTCCCTGTTCTCGTAGCCGAGAATCTTTACCATCGAAATCGAAGTCGTATTCTTCTCGATGATCAGCTTCGTCAGCAGATAAATCAGCAGCATGAACAGTACAATCGAGAAAACATTGATCAGCTGGAACATTTCTCCCATCGACACATTGAGCTGCCGTGAAATCTTTGTCATATCATCTTCCGTAATTTTCGTCGCGATATACGATTCCTCCAGGTCCGTGATCGGCTCGTTAGAGAAATAGCCGTTAAAGTAGTCCTCTGGATGATCGAATTCCTCGCAGAAGACATCCATCTGCAGAAATACCGCAAGGGCTCCCGGGTAGGCATAAATGCTTTTTACTTCAAAGCTGTACGTTTTGTCCTCATATGGCTCTTTCAGTTCCAGTGTATCGCCGACTTTCATTCCATATTTTTCGGCATAACCGTCGGAAATCGTCACGCCGTCCTCAAACAGTTCAGCGGAAACATATTTGCTGTCTTTCTGAATTCCATATACCGAAATGCTCTCGCCCTCCCGGTTTTTCGGAATATTTTTCAGCGATGTAAGAGCAAACGTTTCCACGCCTTCCGTATTTGTCTTCAGCGATGGCGTCAGAAGTTTCTGCACAATTCCCATCAGCGTGTACTCATCATCCTCATCGATCGGATCCGGAACATTTAAAATATACTGGTAATCTGCCAGCATATTTTCCACCGCCTCCGTCTGGTAATGTGACAGCAGCGGTTTCATCATCATACCGAACAGCAACAGAATATTGGCAAATACGATACCGAGAAACAGGGTAAAGTAACTCGATTTGTTCTGCAGCAGGATCCGCAGACGAAACCGCGAGAAGAACCGGAAGTTCGGAAGACGCACCGCATGGCTTTTTCCTTTCTTTGCAAAATCGTGGCGCAGAAAACGCAGCGGTGACAGACGCAGACGGCCGGAAATCAGCACCGCGTTGATCACAAACATCAGAATTGCCGGAATTACGGTCGTGAGCAGAAATGCATTGGCATTCCACCGCGTCTGATATGTCGGCAGACTGTAGCTTCCATAATACATACCGGCGCAGATATCTTTAAACACGGTGTATCCCAGAATATTTCCAATCACCGCCGACAAAATCGTAATCAGTACCGGCAGGGACAGATAATGCAGCAGAAGTTCCCGTCTCGTATAGCCGGATGCGCGCAGCGTTCCGATCACCGACGCTTCTTTTACAATCGTATTGTTTGTCGTAACTGCAAAAATGAACGCCATGATGGCAATCAGGATGTACAGCAGTACCTCCACCATCACCTTGTCACCGCCCATATCGTCGCCGGTAAATTTGATTGCCTGATTGCCGTAGCGCGGCAGATAACCCGTCAGCGAGGAATGAGCCGCCAGAACCTCGACGAAATCATCGGACCATTCTTTTTCCTCGTTTTCATCTTTCGGTTCCGTATCATATTTCCAGGAATAGCAGTATTTGATATGGTCATCGGTAATGGCATCATACCCTTCTTCGGTCATGATTCCCACACCGAATTTAACCGCATCGAACATCATGTCACTCGAATTGCTGAACAGCGCACTGTAATCCGAAAGTGCCACAAGACCGGTAACCGTCAGTTCTTTTTTATCAACCGAGATCACATCACCGACCTGCAGGTCATTATTGTCCGCATACATACGGTCAATTGCAATTTCATCCTTCTGCTGCGGCATTTCGCCTTTCATCAGGCAGACCAGATTGACCTCTGTTCTGTTTTTAAAAAGACGGATCGTGCTCTCTGGTTCCGAATCCAGATCCGTGTCGGCATCTTCGTCTTTATAGAAATTCTCGTAAATCGTTACCTTCTCTTTTTCCAGCCGTGTTCTCTGGTTGTCGGTGAGCTTCTGTTCTGTTGTAAAATTTCCGTTTTCCACGTTGTATTTTTCAAAGCTTTCATCGTAAGCATACAGCATGCTCTCATCCGCAACGAGAAAACCGGACACAAAGCCAATCGTCGCCGTCATAAACAGAAAAATAACGAGATATTTTCCAATATCGTTCTTCAGTTCCCGCAGCAGGCGTTTTCGTAATGGATTTTTCATACTTCCACCCCGCTTTACCAGTCCAGATCGCCGGCGGCGATTTTGGTCTCATTGACGTAGTTTTTACGGATCTGGCCGTCGCGCAGACGAATCACGCGGTCCGCCATGTTTTTGATCGCATCATTGTGTGTTACCATGATGACGGTGTTGCCGTACTTCTGATTGACGTCCTCGATCAGCTTCAAAATTTCTTTTGAAGTATGGTAATCGAGTGCACCTGTCGGCTCATCACAGAGCAGAATGCTTGGATTTTTGATGATAGCTCTTCCGATTGAAGTACGCTGCTGCTGACCGCCAGAGAGCTGGTTCGGCAGCTTGTCGCGGTGGTCATAGAGCCCCAGTGTCTTTAACAGATCGTTGATGTCGAGCGGATGATCGCTTAAGTATGCGCCAACTTCCATATTTTCTTTCACCGTCAGGTTTGGAATCAGATTGTACATCTGGAAAACGTATCCTAAATGTTTTCGTCTATACCGTGTCAGCGTTTTTTCATTCATATCCTCAATTTTTTCGCCTTCAATCACGATCGAACCGCTGTCCGCCTCGTCGATTCCGCCGATAATATTCAACAGTGTCGATTTACCGGAACCGGATGGACCGAGGAGAACACAGATTTCACCTTTTTCCACAGAAAACTGAATTTCCTTTAAGACCTCCACACGGCTTTCACCGGTTCCAAAACTCTTCTTCAGGTTATTAATCTCAAGAAACATAACTTTCCTCCCTGCATCTTTTTTCCTGAGTGTGTAAGAGTCTGTTTTGTGTTAGACTCTTCTAACCCCATAATACTGCTTTTTCTGTGAAATGAAAAGCGCTGTTAATGAGTATTTTTTCTCATTAGCAGCGCTCTTTCTTTTATTTTTTAACAGTAAAAAACCATCGGATCTCTCCGATGGTTTTTCCGATATACCTTCAAAACCGCATACACTACACATCTATCATTCCATTTTTTGTGAACACAACCATTCAGGTCAAGCCCTCGACCGATTAGTAACAGTCAGCT
>NZ_QUJZ01000021.1:0-792 GCF_003480845.1 Blautia sp. TM10-2
ATCAATACGGATGCAGTCTGTACCATCATGCGTCCAGACGGAACTATCCTGGGGAGAAAGTTTATTAACTTTCCCAGTGACAAAGACCGGATGTACCGTGTGCTGGGACGGATCCGAAGATTTCAGCGGGAACATGGATCGCGTCAGGTGCAGGGAAGATGGGCATATGCAAAACGTCTGAATACAGAGCTTGGTAAAAAGATTGCCAGGGAAATCGTTTTCTATGCATCAGAAAATAGGGCAGATGTGATTGTTTTCGAATATCTGGAAATGAAAGGAAAACTTTCCGGGAAGAAAAAGCAGAAACTGCAGATGTGGAGAAAACGGGATATCCAGAAACGATGCGGACAGCAGGCACATAGAAAAGGAATACGGATTTCCCGAATCTGTGCATGGAATACGAGCAGGCTTGCGTTTGACGGATCTGGAAAAATTGACCGTGATATACAGGATCACCGTCTGTGTACCTTTCAGAATGGAAAGAGATATAATTGTGATTTATCTGCATCGTACAATATTGGAGCAAGATATTTTATCCGTGAAATTTTAAAACCCTTACCGGAAACGGAAAGGTCTTTGCTGGAGGCAAAAGTTCCTGCAGTAAAGCGTAGAACCTCATGTGTTTATGCGGATTTGAGAGACTTAATTTCAGAAATGGAACTGCGAAAAGCAGCATAAACACAGGCAGATATACCGTGGACTACCTGTTATGTGGAGACCTGCCGTATCCGGCATGGAAGAAGCGCGTATCCGCGCAAGATCTAAGAAACAGGCGTATCCGCCGATATTTTG
>NZ_QUJZ01000021.1:802-75139 GCF_003480845.1 Blautia sp. TM10-2
AAGATCTAAGAAACAGGCGTATCCGCCGATATTTTGTCTGCCGCCTAAAGCGGCCGGAAGCACGTGACTTTAGTCATGTGAGGTTCACTAGCGGTAGAGAATTTCTATAAGGGATGTTGTTGCTTTTTCTTTGATTTAAATCGAATGCATAAGAAAAATGTAAGAAAATTTTCACCAAACGTCATAGATTTTCAGAAGAATATATGGTAGTATAGGGCTAACAAAAAAAGTATGTGAAAAAAAATAACAAAGCGGAAAGGAGATGCAGGTGTATGAATAAAAAATTAGCAGGTATTTTTGCAATGTGTGCTCTGTTGCTGACTGGATGTCAGGGAGCGAAAGAGAGCAGCAAGGAAATTACGCCGCCGGATACCGGATGGGGAAAAACAGTGGATGAAGTGCTTGCCGACTGGAATTTAGATCGGGATCAGGTGGAAATTTTCTCTGAGACCGAAAGTGCAGCCGCGATCGCAGTAGATACAGAAGCCACTGTTTTCGGCGAGCAAACTTCCAGAGTCATGTTTCAGTTTATCAACCTCGATCAGACCGGAGCGACGGGAAAACCGGTATTGTGCGAAGTAGACATCACCTACCCGGATGATGCCGATATGGATACCGTGAAAAAAGAGATGGAAAAATCCTACGGAAGTTCCAAAGACTCCATTACCCGCTATGAGCTGTACCAGTCGCTGGGCGACGATCAGCTCCCGGAATATACTTACAAAAAAGCAGATCAGCTTGCCGTCTGGTCCGGCGAGAGCCTGAAAGATGCGATTCCTTCCGATAAGAGCACCGAATACGAAACTGCCTGGGAAGCATACCAGCCTGGCCTTACTGCCGACAACTGGGAGAGCTACACTGAACAGACAAGCATGGCAACCGCCGTATGCGCATACGGCGCAGAAGCATTTCCAATGTTTGAAAAAAACGGTGTCAGCCTCGAAGCTTATCCGGGACTGGTATATGAGCAGGTGAAAAAGTAATATGAAATGTAACTATTCAGAGCCATGCGAAATGGAAGAAAATCGTGAATCATGCTTGCATGAATGAACGGTTTTCTGGAATTTCATATGGCGAGAAGCAACATCGAGATGCAGCGCAAGCGGAATCGAGATGGGGTTCTGAATAGTTACTATGAAATAAGAAAGTCATAAACTCCCGGCAGTGCCGGGAGTTTTTCCGTGCATAGGGAGAAGGAAAAGAGTGTGTCCCGGAAAAATTTATGATATACTGAAAAGAGAAAATTCAACTTTTGGAAGGTTCCCGGAATGTCTGTTTTGGAAGAGAGGTGATTCGCCCGTGTATTTTAAACCTGAAAGAGGAGAATCAGGAAAAACTGAAAAGCGGAGAGGCAACACAAAGAAGGGTTACGATTCCATAGAAAAATAGAGAAAAGCGTGCCTGGAGAACAGACACGCTTTTTAACGTCATGCAGAATGAAAAAGTCTGATGAATATTTGGAAGTACGATTTTAATTTGCACAATTCCGCTCACACAGGAACGCCAGCCCTTTCAGCAGAAGGTTCGGGTCATAGATATGAGGATGTAAAACGAGCGGTTCGACGAAGCGTGCCGCGCCGCCGGTGAGGATGAGGGTGGCGGGGGAGCCGAGTTCGGCTTCGATGCGCTGGACCATTCCGTCGAGCATCGCGGCCATGCCGACGATGGTGCCGGAGAGAATGCATTCTTCGGTGTTTCTGCCAATGATGCGTTTCGGGATCTGGAGGTCGAGCCGCGGGAGCTGGGCGGTCCGCTCGGAGAGGGCGCCAAGTCCCATATCGAGTCCCGGTGCGATGGCGCCGCCGCAGAAGACGCTGTTTTCCCGGATGACATTGAAGGTCGTCGCTGTTCCAAGATCCACGGTGATGACCGGCAGCGGATAATGTGCGGCGGCCCAGGCTGCATCAACGAGGCGGTCGCGGCCTACTTTTTCCGGTTCCGGGATGGAAAATGTCATGCCGAGATCACTTTCGGATGTGACGAGCAGCGGTTCTGTGCCGAACAGATTACGGACACATTCCTGCAGAAGCGTCAGAACCGACGGAACAACGCTGGAAATGATGACGCCCCGAAAGTCGGACGGGGAAAGATTCTTGTCTTCAAAAAGCTGCTCGATCGCAGATTCATACTGGCTGGCAGACCAGGTGTGGTTGATGTCAATCCGGGCTGTGAATTCGAGGGAATACGCTTGCTGCGGTGCGATCCGGACGCCGCCGAGCGTAACGGTTGTGTTCCCGATATCAATGGCTAAAATCATAAAAATACCTCGCGATTATTTTAAAAGTAGAGTTCTTTTGTCCTTTTATTATAAAGCCTTTTTGCATCAATGGCAAACAGGATTGGTTGTAATCTGTTTTTCTGTCTGCTATACTTAAAACTATCATAGGAAAAAAGCTGCTTCGAGGCAGCAGAACGGAGTTACAATGGAAAATCTTGACGGAAAATGTGTTGTACTTGGTGTGACAGGCGGAATTGCCGCCTATAAAATGGCAAATGTGGCGAGCGGTCTTCGGAAAGCCGGAGCAGACGTGCATGTCATCATGACCGAAAACGCGACGCAGTTCATCACCCCGCTGACGTTCGAGACGCTGACCAACAACCGCTGCGTGGTCGATACGTTTGCGCGTGATTTTAAATATGAGGTGACGCATATTTCGCTGGCAAAAGCGGCGGATCTGATTATGATTGCCCCGGCTACCGCCAATGTGATTGCAAAAATGGCACACGGCATTGCAGATGATATGCTGACAACGGTGGTGCTCGCAGCGAAGTGCAAAAAGCTGGTCTCTCCGGCGATGAATACGGCGATGCTGGAAAATCCGATTACGCAGGATAATCTGGCGACGCTGAAAAAATACGGTTTCGGCATCATCGAGCCGACCGTGGGAATGCTGGCGTGCAAGGACGTCGGAAAAGGAAAACTGCCGGACCCGGAGGTGCTGCTCGATTATATCGCGATGGAGCTTGCCCGCGAAAAGACGCTCGCTGGTGTGCGTGTCACCGTGACTGCAGGCCCGACGCAGGAATCCCTCGATCCGGTGCGGTATCTGACGAACCACAGCAGCGGCCGCATGGGATACGCGATAGCGCGGGAGGCGATGCTCCGCGGCGCGCAGGTGACGCTGATTTCCGGCCCGGTTTCATTAGCCCCGGTTCCAGGCGTTGCGATGCGACCGGTGACGACGGCGAAGGACATGCTGGAGGCGGTGCGGGAGACATTGCCGGAGACGGATATTCTGATTAAGGCGGCCGCGGTTGCTGATTACCGGCCTGTGACGGTGGCGGATCAGAAAATCAAAAAGAAGGACGGTGACATGAGCATTCCGCTGGAGCGCACCGACGATATTCTGGGATGGGTGGAAAAGAACCGTCATCCGGGGTTGTTTGTATGCGGCTTCTCGATGGAAACCGAGAACATGGTGGAAAACTCGCGTGCAAAGCTGGAGAAGAAGCATCTGGACATGATCGCGGCAAACAATTTGAAGACAGAGGGTGCCGGCTTCGGTGTGGCGACGAATGTGGTGACGCTGATCACGAAGGACGGCATCAAGGAGCTTCCGCTCATGGGAAAAGACGAAGTGGCGGGCTGCCTGTTGGATGAGATTGCGGCGCGGCGGTGATCATGTTGAAGAGTGACTTTTTTTCGTTTCCTGGTTGACGCGGGAAAAATGAATGCGTTATAATAAGCACAGGCGCAGCGGCGCACTTTACTTTTACGAAAACAACGAACGATAGGATGGATAAACGTGGAAACGGAAACAGGGGAAGGCTATGCAGAGCTTTCTTCCGTTTCTGTTTCGTTTTTTTAAGGAGAAATTCGGATATGATATTTGAAACACATGCACATTATGACGATGAGAAATTTGATGAAGACCGCGCAGAGCTGCTTTCCTCGATGCAGGAAAACGGAATCGGGCGTATCATCAATGTCTCGGCAAATCTGGAATCACTGGAAAATACAAGAAAACTGATGGAAGCGTATCCGTTCATCTACGGCGCGTTCGGCCTTCACCCGGATGAGGTGGGCGATCTGAACGAGGACGTGATGGCGCGGATGCGGGAACTCTGCCGCATGGAAAAGGCGGTCGCGGTCGGTGAGATTGGCCTTGACTATTACTGGGACAAGGAGAATCACGAGAAGCAGGAATACTGGTTCCGCCGTCAGATTGCGCTTGCTCGGGAAGAAAAACTTCCGATGATTATTCACAGCAGGGAGGCGGCGGCCGATACGCTCCGCGTCATGAAAGAGGAAAAATCGGAGGAGATCGGCGGCGTCATTCATTGTTTTTCCTACTCTGTGGAGATGGCAGAGGAATACCTGAAAATGGGATTTTATCTTGGCATTGGCGGCGTGGTGACGTTCAAAAATGCGAAGAAGATCAAAGAAGTGGTTCAGATGGCTCCGATGGAGCGCATTCTGCTGGAAACAGACAGTCCGTATCTGGCACCGGTTCCGTACCGGGGAAAACGAAATTCATCTCTGTATCTGCCGTACGTTGTGCAGGAGATCGCAGAACTCAAGGGAATTTCGGAAGAAGAAGTCATTGAGACGACAGAAAAAAATGCGGTCAGACTGTTTCGAGCAGAGGAATAGGAAGCGATACCAGAGGTGTTTCTTCTGTTTTATTTGTTCGGATCAATTCCGTCTGGCCGGACAAATTGAATAGGAGAAAGCGAAAATGGTTGATAAAACAATGATGGGCGACAAATGCGCCGAGCTGGTGCGCGCCGCGATGATCGGTGCGCTCGCAGTGACACTGGGAAACCCGACAGCCGTTTATGCAGCAGAAGAGGAAACGGCCGATCCGGGACAGATTGGAATTGAGATTGCAGGGGAAGCAGCCGTTGGGGCTGCTTCTTTTTGCGTGGAGGAAGATGCGGCGGAGGAGGCACCTGCGGAAGCGGAAGAGGTGACAGAACCGGAAGGTACGCAGAATGATGAGATGGAAGAGGAAAGTGGATCCGAGGGAAAAGAAGATGAGACAGTCCCGGAGGAACCGGAACCGCAGGAGCCTGACGGCAGAGAGAATGCAGGAATGACGGAACCGGGAAAAACGGGCGAGACAGAGCCAGAGGGGCCGGAAAATGCAGAACCGGGAGAGGCAGGCGAGACAGAGCCAGAGGAGCCGGAAAATCCAGAACCGGGAGATCAGGGAGACATGCCGGAAACACCGGGAAACAGTGAAATGGATGGATCGTGGCCGGGCGAAGGGGAAGATATTTCCAACGATCCATGGCCGGGGCAGGAAGAAATCGGCGGCGGAGATGGGGAGCAGATGGAACCGCCGGAGGAAGAAAACGGATCTGCAGGAAGTGATGATGCAACTGGTGGGGACAAGACGGCAGAAGTCTCTTCGGATTCTGACTTATCACAGTCTGCGGAACCGCCAGCCGCCGAGGCTGAACCCGTCTTTTCGGCAGAGCAGGAAGCTGAGCGCACGCGGGAAAGCTACAGTGAGTGGCAGGCGGCAGAAGCTGAAAAAGTCACGATTTCCCGTATGCCGTGGCTGTTTCATACGGTTGAAAAAACATATGCTATCGCCGATGTGAATTCCTGGCTTCACGTCCGCGAAGGAAAAGGCACAAATCAGAAAATCGTCGGAATCCTGCCGAAGGGAAGCCTCTGTTATATTTTAGCGGATGCGGATTCTGACTGGGTTTATGTGGAATCCGGCGATGTCCGTGGATTTGTCTGCGCGCGGTATCTCCTGCGCGGAGAAGAGGCTGAAAAAGAGGTAAACCGTTGGCAGGAGGAAAGTTTTCCCATGGCGGAAATGTGGGTGAAGCCATGGAATAATAAGGCGTACACCTATACATATGCAACGACGAGAACACTTCTTTCTTCTGACGAAGCGCGCGGCGAGGTCCTGCAGTACGCGAAAAAATTCCTGGGAAATCCGTACGTCTGGGGCGGGACGAGTCTTACAAACGGCTGCGACTGTTCCGGCTTTGCCCAGCAGATTTTTGCTAATTTCGGGTATACCCTTCCGAGAACCTCACGCCAGCAGGCGAAAGCTGGAACACGCATTCCGGTGCAGGAGGCAAAGCCTGGTGATCTGCTGTTTTACCAGCGGGAGAGCGGGTTTATTTACCATGTCATGATTTATCTCGGTGATGGAAAAGTAATCCACGCTGGAAGCGAGGCGACGGGGATTCTGATTTCAGATTTTAACTATGAGAAATCGACAGAATTTGCTGTGCGGGTGATTTCGAAGGAAATGCGTGAGAGCAAAATAGAAACGGGAGATGTGGATAATGGGAGAAAAGAAGGAAACTCTGTGGATAACCAGACAACAGAAAACGGGAATGGTGGAAAACAGAAGGCGGGAGCAGAAAATGTGCAGAATACAAGTGCAGAAAACAGTACCGCAGGTGATCGGTTGGAAAGCGCTTCGGGAAAATATCTCGGCAATTTTAAACTGACCGCTTACTGCAACTGCGCCGTCTGCTGTGGCCGCTGGGCGGGCGGCCCGACCGCATCCGGAAAAATGCCGGTGCAGGGCCGGACCATTGCAACCGGCGTTCTGCCGTTTGGAACGAAGCTGAATATCGGCGGAAAAATTTATACGGTCGAGGACCGCGGCACGCCGTACGGCCACATTGATATCTATATGGAACGCCATGCAGACGCAGAGGAGTTCGGCGTGCGCTACGCGGATGTATATCAGTCAGAAGAAATCTGATAAAATTTGCCGATCACGGCGGCATGTGCATCCGTGCCGTGGCCGATATACGGAGTCCTTGCAATCGGGAGATCCGGTCCGGCCGCCTGGCGGACAAGCTGCGGCATATCCGGCGTCAGCTGGTCGCGTTCCATCTGGGAAAATGTTCCGAGGAGAATACCATTGATCTGTTCAAAGGCATGCATCATTTTCAGCTGGGACAGAAACGTAACCATCTGCGGAACGCCGCCGCCCATGGCTTCGAGGAGCAGGATTTTTCCGCGGAAATCCGGCTGAAAATCCGTTCCGGCGAGCTTCAGAAAACAGCGGATATTTCCGCCGATCATCACACCTTCCATGTGATCGCCCTGCAGAAATGTGCAAGGGAGGTCGAAGAGGCTGGGAGACTGCCCGGAAAAAGCGTTTTGGAACAGAGTGATCTGTTCGGCGCTGTGGTCGTACAGCAGATTTCGAACCTGATACAGCATCGACTCATTTCCAGTCGCAGTCGTGACAGCATTGACAATCGTCGTGAGATCACTGTATCCCCAGAAGCGCTTGCCGGAGGCGGCGATGACAGAAAAATCCAGATACGGCAGAATTTCATTCGCCATATCGCCGCCGGAAACATCAAAAATATCCGTGATTTCTGGGTCACAGTAAAGGTTCATCAACGCATCCGCCCGCTCCGCGCCCGTGCCGGAAAAGCTGGAACCGTTGTCGTAGAGGCAGGGGCTTAAAACAGGATCGAAGCCCAGCTCCCGCAGAATCTGACAGAGACGCGCCAGATCGGCGGAAAAGGAAGGATGCATGGGGTTGGAGCAGGCGGTAATACCAATTTTATGAGACATAAAGATTCCTTTCTCGGAGTAAAACAAGGCAAAATCTGCATTTTCGTGGCACACCGGTACAGCTTTTTCTTTGAATTTGCAAAGCAGATTTAGAGATCGCCGGTGTTTGCAGAATGCCGTTTTGGACAAAAATTATAAAGCTTTGAGGTCATCAATCAGTGTCTGCACTTCCTCTTCCGTCGTTGCCCAGCTGGTGCAGAACCGCGCAATATTTCCGCCGTCCGCGGATTTCCCCATTGGCTCGAAAATATAGCGTTTTTCCAGAGTTTCCTTCTGCGCATCGGTGAGAATCACAAACTGCTGATTCGTAAAACTCTCCACCCAGAATGGAATCCCCTGCGCCGCAAATGCTTTGCGGAGTTTCATGGCAAGTTCATCGGCGCGGCGTGTCGCAGTAAAATAAAGATCATGCCCCAGCAGGCAGTGGAACTGCAGTCCGAGCAGCCATCCCTTTGCGAGGACAGCGCCGTTCTGTTTCATGTAGGCTTTGAACCGCTTTTTCAGCGAGTCAGCTGTAAGCACAACGGCCTCACCAAACAGCGCACCGCATTTCGTTCCGCCGAAATAGAAAACATCTGTGAGAGCAGCGAGATCCTCGAGAGAAACATCATTCTTCTCTGATCCAAGCCCGTATCCAAGCCGTGCCCCGTCCACAAACAGATACATATCATACTTCCGGCAGACCTCGTGAATCTTCGTCAGCTCCTGCAGCGAATACAGCGTTCCCTGCTCAGTCGGAAATGAAAGATATACCATCTTCGGCTCCGTCAGATACTCCGGCTCACCGCCTTCATAATAAGCCGCCGCGCACGCCGCAATCTGTTCCGCCGAAATTTTACCATCCGTATTCGGCAGCTCCAGAATCTTATGCCCGGTATTTTCAATCGAAGCCGCCTCATGGCAGTTAATATGTCCGGTATCCGCCGCAATCACACTCTGCACCGGCGAAAGCGCTGCCGCCGTCACAATAAAATTCGCCTGCGTCGCCCCCGGAAAAAAATGAACCGCCGCATCCGCACAATGAATCTTCTCCCGAATCAGCTCCGCAGCCTTCTCACACCATTCATCCTCCCCATATCCACCATAACTGTTCCCATTAATAGCCCCCAGCGCCTCCAGAATCTCCGGGTGCGCACCGTGATTGTAGTCATTATTAAATCGTATCATCAGTTTATGTTCTCCTTAATTTGAATTTGAAAAATGCTGTTTCCATTATACGGCATCTGAAGGAAAACAGCAATTGGAGAACAAAAAGAGAAAATGCAAAAAAATGCAGAAGGAGGATTATCTGCATCGTACAATATTGGAGCAAGATATTTTATCCGTGAAATTTTAAAACCCTTACCGGCAACGGAAAGGTCTTTGCTGGAGGCAAAAGTTCCTGCAGTAAAGCGTAGAACCTCATGTGTTTATGCGGATTTGAGAGACTTAATTTCAGAAATGGAACTGCGAAAAGCAGCATAAACACAGGCAGATATACCGTGGACTACCTGTTATGTGGAGACCTGCCGTATCCGGCATGGAAGAAGCGCGTATCCGCGCAAGATCTAAGAAACAGGCGTATCCGCCGATATTTTGTCTGCCGCCTAAAGCGGTCTGAAGCACGTGACTTTAGTCATGTGAGGTTCAGTTCGTATAAAAACAGTATCGGAAAATAAGAAAAGAACCGACAGAGAAATCTGAGAACTAAACTAAAGATTTCCCCGCCGGTTCTTTTTCTATGCATCTATTTTCATCCATTATATATTTCGCATTGACTTTTTATATACCGATTGGTATAATGATAACAGAAACACACATAAGAAACCTGCAAAATCCAACAAAATTCGTCAAAATTGCCAAAAACTCACGCAATTCGACCATCACACACAAAAGCAGACTTCTTAAATACAAAATCAACAAAAGCATTTTAAACCAAAACAAATGCCAACTCACACGTAACAAACAACCACCCAAACACACCGCGGCCAGGCGAACTCCAGAGAGCGTCCCTTCCGCAACAAAGAGGATTCAAAATGGACAATCGTCAGCTAATCATGAACTCAGCTCTGACCCTCTTCTACGAAAGCGGGTACGACGCCGTCGGTGTTCAGCAGATCGTAGACTCCGCCGGAGTATCCAAACCAACCCTGTACTATTACTTCGGCAGCAAACAAGGCCTCCTTGAAGCCCTGCTAAACGAGCACTTTCAGCCCATGGAACAAAAACTCATCGAAGCCTCCGAAACCGGGAAAAACATCCCCGAAAAACTGTACCGCATCGCGCGTGCCTTCTTCAACGGAGCCTCCGAAGACCCGAAATTCCATATGCTGATGATGGCACTGTTCTATTCCGGAAGAAAAAGCGAAGGCTTCCGCACCGTATACCCAATGATTGACCGGTTCTATCACCTGTGCGTCGACGTCTTCGACAACGCCAGCGCCGAACTCGGCAACATGAACGGCCGTCAGGAACAATTCGCCGTAGGCTTCTCCGGAATCCTGATGCACTACCTGATGATGACAGCAGGAGATCAATCCGATCTTTCCAACCTCGTCGTCCGGGACGAAGAAGTCTACCGTCTGGTACACCAGTTCATGTATGGAATTTACTCATAACCCAAAAACAAGGAGGACAAACAAAATGGCACCATGGTATGAAGAGGCAGAATTTTATCACATCTATCCGATCGGACTGACCGGTGCGCCGAGGAAAAATGAATCGGAAGAAACCGTACACCGCTTTTCCACACTGGAACAGTGGCTTCCGCACATCGCAGATCTCGGTTGTACCGCAATCTATATCGGCCCCTTGTTTGAATCAACCACACATGGATACGACACAAAAGATTACAAACAGGTAGACCGCC
Source organism: Blautia sp. TM10-2 (assembly GCF_003480845.1). Lineage (NCBI taxonomy): Bacteria > Bacillati > Bacillota > Clostridia > Lachnospirales > Lachnospiraceae > Blautia > Blautia sp. TM10-2. Next base: position 11,164 of record NZ_QUJZ01000021.1, read on the forward strand.
GCTTAGGCGACAACGCGGACTTTGCCGCATACGTAAAAAAAGCCCACGAACTCGGCATCAAAGTCGTCGTAGACGGTGTCTTCAACCACACCGGCCGCGAATTCTTTGCCTTCCGCGACATTCAGGAAAAAAGAGAACAGTCCCCGTACTGCGGATGGTACAAAGGAATCTGGTTCGGCGGAAATACCTGCTATAACGACGGATTCTCCTACGAAGCATGGAGAAACTGCTTCGAACTCGTCAACCTGAATCTCCAGAACCAGCAGGTCCGCGACTATCTCCTTGATGTCATCGACTTCTGGATCGACGAATTCGACATCGACGGCATCCGTCTCGACTGCGCCGACTGCCTGGATTTCGGCTTCATGGAGCAGATGCGCGCACGCACATCCGCCAAAAAACAGGATTTCTGGCTGATGGGCGAAGTCATCCACGGCGACTATGCGCGCTACATCGGAGACGGCCAGCATCTGCTGCACAGTGTCACAAACTACGAGCTTCACAAAGGACTTTATTCGGGACATAACGATCATAACTACTTCGAAATTGCACATACGATCCGCCGCGAATTTGACGAAAACGGCGGCATTTACAAAGGAAAGAAACTGTACAGCTTCGTTGACAATCACGACGTAGACCGTCTGGCCAGCAAGCTGAACGTAAAAGAAAACATGATTCCAATTTATGCGCTGCTGTACTTCCTGCCGGGCATCCCGTCCATCTATTACGGATCGGAATTCGGCATCGAGGGAAGAAAAGAAGGCGGAAACGACGATCCGCTGCGTCCGGCGCTGAATCTGGAAGAACTGGAGAAAAATCCGCCGGCAGAAAAACTTCCGGCATGGATCAAAACATTATCAGACGTCAGAAAAAAACATCCTGCAGCACGAACGGGAAGATACCGCGAACTCATGCTGACCAACCGCCAGTATGCCTTTGCACGCCTGGATGAGACAGACGCTCTGATCACAGCAGTAAATAATGATGAAAACCAGAGTGCGGGAGTCTGGATTCCTGCATCTTGCGACGGAACATGGAAAAACGCGGTAACCGGAGAAGCCATTTCTCCGGAAAATGGAAAACTTTTTGTTGAAGTACCTCCGTGCGGCTGTGTTCTGATTGAAAAAGAAGCATAAAGGGGATTTTTTCTATGAAGGAAACTGCGAAAACAACGGCAAAAACAACAGCAAAAACCAGAAAAGCGCCAAAAAAACCGGCGGGCTATCAGCCAAGATTTTCTGAACTGGATCAGTACTTATTTGGACAGGCAACCCATTACGATATTTTCCGGAAAATGGGTGCGCACCTGGACAAAAAAGACGGCAAAGTAGGAGCCTGGTTCACCGTATGGGCTCCGCATGCGGCGGAAGTATCTGTCATCGGCGAATTCAACGGCTGGGATGCCCATGCCAATGTGATGCGGAAAGTCGGCGAGGACGGCGTTTATGAAGTGTTCATTCCGGGCGTGACCGAGGGAATGATGTATAAATATTACATCCGCACACCGGACGGAAGAGAACTGTACAAAGCAGATCCATACGCATTTGCATCCGAAAAACGGCCGGGTACCGCGTCAAAAGTAGCGGAAATCGAAGGCTACCGCTGGGGTGACAGCGAATGGCTGACGAACCGCAAAAAATTTGACGTTCAGAAATCCGCGCTCTCCATCTACGAAGTGCACCCGGGCTCCTGGATGAAACATCCGTGGTCCGAATCCAACCCGGACGGATTTTACAATTACGTTCAGTTCGCACATTCGCTTGCCGATTACGTAAAAAAAATGGGCTATACCCACGTAGAGCTGATGGGAATTGCAGAGCATCCGTTTGACGGTTCCTGGGGCTATCAGGTAACGGGCTATTACGCACCGACCTCCCGCTACGGAACACCGAAAGAGTTTAAATATCTTGTTGATTATCTGCATAAAAATAAAATCGGTGTTATTCTGGACTGGGTACCGGCACACTTCCCGAAAGATGCGCACGGCCTTGCTGATTTTGATGGCCAGCCGCTGTATGAGTACGCCGACCCGAGAAAGGGCGAGCACCCGGAGTGGGGAACGAAGATCTTTGATTACGGCAAAAATGAAGTGAAAAACTTTATGCTGGCAAATGCGCTTTACTGGGTAGAAGAGTACCACGTAGACGGTCTCCGTGTCGATGCTGTTGCTTCGATGCTGTATCTCGACTACGGAAAAGAGCCGGGCCAGTGGGTGCCGAACAAGAACGGCGGAAATGAAAATCTTGAAGCCGTCGAGTTCTTCAAACACCTGAATACCCTGGTGCGCGGACGAAACAAAGGTGTCATCATGATTGCCGAGGAGTCCACAACGTGGCCGAAGGTAACGGGAAGCGTAGAGGACGGCGGCCTGCATTTCTCCTACAAATGGAACATGGGATGGATGCATGACTTCCTCGATTACATGAAGCTCGATCCATACTTCCGCAAATACAACCATAACAAGATGACCTTCGGCATGACCTATGCATTTTCCGAGAACTACATTCTGGTGCTCTCGCACGATGAGGTTGTCCACTTGAAATGCTCGATGATCAACAAAATGCCGGGCGATCTGGAGGAAAAATTCCAGAACCTGATGGTAGGCTATGCTTTCATGTTCGGGCACCCGGGCAAAAAACTTCTGTTCATGGGACAGGATTTCGGACAGCTCCGCGAGTGGAGCGAGGAACGCGAGATCGACTGGTTCCTGCTGGCAGATGAGGGGCATCAGCATCTGCAGACCTTCTTCAGTGACCTGCTGAAAATGTACCGCAAGTACCCGGCACTCTACGCGAACGACTGCGGCTACGAAGGCTTCCAGTGGATCAATGCCAACGACGGCGACCGCAGCATTTACAGCTTCGTCCGCTGGTCACCGACAGGAAAAAACAACCTGTTGTTCGTCTGCAATTTCACACCGGTCGAGCGTCCGGATTATATGTGTGGCGTACCGCGCAAAAAACAGTACCGCCTGATACTCGACAGCTCCGATATGAAATACGGCGGCCCGACCGAAAAACGCCAGGTAGCCTACCGTGCCAAAGAGGGAGAATGCGATGGCCAGCCATATCGGATTGCATATGCACTTCCGGCGTATGGTGTGGCGGTGTTCAGCTTCTAAAATAAGATAGCTACTAATTTTCATTAATATCATGACCGGCAGAGAACGAAAGAGATTTCTTAAATCTGTCGGTCATTGTGTTTTGTGTTCGAAGGAAAAGAGGTGTTGATTTGATGAAAGAAGAAAGAAAAGAGCCGATACAGATTCCGCACATCCAGACAATCAACGATCACATTTCCTATCTTACACCGACAGAACATCCACTTTCGGCAAATGTTGTGATCATCGAGGGTGATGCATTTTTCTGGGTATATGACGTGGGAAATCATCCTGCGGTTTCAGAAATTCTGCAGAAAAAGTCAGAACAGACAGGAAAAGAAATTCGGGTGATTTTATCCCATTTTCATCCCGACCATATCGGGAATCTGTCGGAGATTTCGTGCGAAGCGGTTTACCAGGGGAAAAATACGTTTCGTTATACAAAAACAGGAACTGTGATAGAAGAAGATACGTGGTTTCAGGACGGTGACGTGTGGTTACATTTATTTCCGATTCCATCGAGTCATGCCAAAGGATCGCTTGCATTGGAAGTGGATGAGACGTGGTGCTTTCTCGGGGATGCGGCATATGCGACGCAGAAAAACGGACAGACCGTTTATAATGCCGAGCGCCTGCTGGCAGAAATCCGAGTTCTGAAAAACGTGCGTGCGCCGCATTTTTTCCTAAGTCACAGCGAACCGTTTCAGCAGAACAAAGAGGATGTGCTGGAATGGATGGAAGCGATTTATGAGAAACGGAAACGAGATGAATCATATATAAAAACACCCCAGCGCTTATGACAGGGAGTCCTTCGAGGCTGAATCAGTTATGCCACTTCGGCAATTCACTTTCTTTCACCGAAACTGATTCAAGATCCATATTCGACCAATATGAGCCGATATCTGAACTTGTGAAGTATTCAAAATTGCCCGTGGAAGATTTCAGCTTTCCGTTCTTGACTCCATTGCAGACATAAACCAGTTCGTAGTTTGTCCCATCCGAAAGGTTAAATCGAAAACTGGTCACATCTGCGCCTGTGATTTCCTCGACTTGTTTGTCTGTCAATGATAAGTTTTCAAACATATGATACAAGTCTGTTATATCAGTTTTTGCAACGACTATTTTCTTTTCTGCTGATACCGGTGCTCCCGCATAGTGGTACATTTCGATATTTTCAACATCTCCAACTTCAAAAGGAAAGTCGATATGGACCGTTTCTTTGCTACAGCCGACCAGTACCATCATTAAAATCAGAAAGGATATCAAATTTGTCGCTTTTTTCATATCATTGCACTCCTCGTCATGTTTTTGACAGGTCAAGAGTTCAAAAATCCTCTTGCAAGCGAGCTTGCATTAGCTTTTTGAGCCTGGTATCATGATGATTTGAGTATATCATAGTTTAACCGAATCAAGCAAGTCACCTGCTTCCATTGCGCGAAGCAATAAGCAGGGGGTTGGGACTTACTTGATTCGGTTAAACAAACAAGGGAGATGAAAAAATGAATGAAATTATAGCTTTACAGAAATATGAAAACGAAGCACAACTTGCAAAAGAGCTGATTCGAGGCTTTTGGCTGGCTCATGGTGATTATGTTATAACCGACGAAGAGGCCGCGGAGAATCTTGCTGCCTGGACAGACAAAGGGCATGTGTTTTATTTTATCTTAAAAGAAGAGATCCCCATTGGATTTGTGCATCTCGGAAGCCGCGGGGCGGAAGTTGACTGGATCGAAGATCTTTTCGTACTTCCGGAATACCAGGGAAACGGATACGGAAGTCATGCGATTGCGCTGGTTGAAGCCGAGATAAAAAAGTATTCTGAATCTGTCTATCTTGAGGTAGCTGCACGAAATTTTGGAGCGATGAAACTCTATCATAGATTGGGATATCATTGCCTGAACACTGTGACGTTACGCAAAGATTTTCAACCGGAGAATTTTGAAGTGATTCGCAGCGAAGAGCTTTTGGGGTATCCGTTGGAAGTTAAGAAGTATATTAAGTAGAATCTCACGCCGATTTGCGCAGCAAATCCAGACCTCCCCACCGCCCGGCTCAATGTCAGCCCGGAAGTGCGTCTGTGTCGTCTGGGACTGTGCCCCAGGGCACAGTCCCAGGCGGCGCAGGTGCACTTCCGGGTGTCCGTTTTTTAAACAACCGCAACCCCCGCCATCCCCAGTACCGCCGCAATCGCAAACAGCACCAGCAGATGCACCGGATAAAACGCATAAAACGGATACTTCAGATTCAATCCTCGTTTTCCGTTATAAAAATGCACCGGGATCATAGCCAGAAAACAGGTGATTTCATTCAGACTCAACAGCGTAAGCACCGCACACCCGATTCCGATACAGTACATTTTATTCTTTCTCATATTATACATCAGCACAATCGTCAGAATTCCCATTGCACTGTAATCTGTCTTCAACAGCGTGGCCACTGCACAGGCTGCCACAATCACCAGCAGCTTGCCAACCGAAACCTTCCAGTTCGCCCTCTGCCATGCACCGGCATCTTTTTGCGCTTTTGAATCGATTTTCTGCAGAAAAATCATCATCACAAGGCCGATAAATAAAGTGAAAAAGACATTCTGATAATCCAGATAAAACGGTTTTCCCGCAAATGCCAGATCGAACGGGATCTCCGAAACCAGTGCAAAAATCCCAAGATTCAGCGCATACTTTTTCACATCATGCGTATGCATGAACCCTTCAATCAACAGAAAACAGAAAATCGGAAAACTGATCCTTCCGATTGCGCGCATAATCATATCCGCATAATAAATCACAGCTGTGTTTCCGGTAGAGAGAAATGATGCGCCTCCGTCCGAAGCGTTCACCGCATCCAGAAGACCACGGGAAATCAGGATTCGGTCGAAAAGTACAGCTGCAGTGTGGTCGATCAGCATACAGACCATCGCAATGATTTTCAAGGTACTGCCGGGAATTTTACCGGCGCTTTTTACGGGTTTCGCAGTAGTAGCTGCCATATAAAACATCCTTTCTGGAACGCAAACGAAAGGCAGACTGTGCAAGCCGTCTGCGGATCAGGTTCCTGTAACGACAAACAGCAGAAAATCCTGCTGTTTTGCCAGAGTTGTAATACTATGATTATACGTTCTGAGGAGGTTAATGTCAAAGAAAAAACAGTTCTGAAATAACGCAGAGTATGGTAGAATCTGCCAGTCGGGTAAATGAAAATAGAAAGCGTCTCCGGGCTCATCCCAAAACGAACGGGGCAGCGTACCAATTCGTAAACCAGAATTGGTACGCTGCCCCGTATTTTAAAATACATCCAGGTCTTTTCCGTTCACGACATATCCGTCATACCCTGCATCCCGGATTTCATCCAGAATCGCGGCATCGCGCCATGCCATCTCGGCGGCAAGGTTTTTGTGGTTATCCTGTACATTCATATGGTAAATCCGGTGATACGTAACGAGCAGTTTCGGATTTGCCTTTTTTGCAACACCGGCAAGATCCGTGCTTAACGTATGCACTTCCCGGTGGTATTTCTGCCATTTTGGTTCGCGGCAGGAGATTCCGGCGGCGTATTCCACTTCGTGCAGCAGGATATCACAGCCTTTCGATTTTTCTGCCACGAGATCCAGCGGAGCGGTATCGCCGGTGATGACGATTGTGCGGTCCGGTGTGGTGAATTTATAGCCGTAGCATTCCAGTGTTCCGTGGCTGACCGGAAAAGCCTCCACCGTAACCAGGTCATCCCGGTAGATAATGCCGGATTCAATTTCTGTTACCTCAACGCGGTAGCCGGATTCGTTTGCTTTTTCGAAACCGTGAATTCGGAAATCAATGTCGGTTTCATAGGCCTGTAAAATATGATCGGTCATGTGCTGTAAGCCCTTTGGCCCGAAAACTTTCAATGGAACCGGGCGCTCCAGCACCCACGGAGTAAAAATCAGATCCGGGTACCCTGCGGTATGGTCTGTGTGAAGGTGCGTACAGAAGGCAACGGTCAGAAGATCCGGCCGCAGGGCATCCACGCCGTTAAAATAGGCGGCTGAGGCCTGGCGGACAACGCCAGGGCCAAAATCTACCAGATAAGCACGGTCACCGACCACGACAGCGGAGGAAGGTCCGTTGGCATTCGGACACGCATTTGGTGTGCCGGTTCCGAGAAGAACAAGTTTTGTCTGCATTCTTTCTCTTTTCCTTTTCTTTTTTTGTTTCTGTTTCTGTTTATGATTTTCTGTTACGATTTCTGCTTTTGCCTTATTTCTCTTCTTTTGATTCGTTGTTTTTGGTTTCCGGAAGATGCTTAATGGAAATTCCGGTAAATCCATAGAAAATACTGAAAACCGGGGTCAGGTAAAGCAGGAATAAGTACGGGAAAAATGCCGACCATGCAACACCAAGTGTGCCGGCCATGTATACGCCGTAGCCATGCCATGGAATCATAGGACCAGCCATAGTTCCGGAGTCTTCGAGGCAGCGGGAAAGAATTTCCGGTGCAACCTTGCGCTCTTGAAAGACAGGTGCCATCAGACGGCCGGTCAGAACGTGTGCCATCGGCTGGGAGCAGCTGATGAGGCTGGTCACGTAACCGACAATCATCGTTGCCAGGATCATACTTCCATCGCTGTTGATTCTCTTTACAATCGCCTGAAGAATGTGATCCAGTACACCGAGTTTTTCCAGCATGCCGCCCATGCCGACAGCAAAGCAGATAATGGCTACGTACTGGAGCATGCTTCCCATGCCGCCGCGGTTTAAGATGGATTGTAATACCGGTTCTTCGATTGTGGTTGTGTAACCGTTGTAAGCTGTGCGGATGATGCCCTGCAGAGTATCGTGCTGCACAAAATAGGAAACAAATCCGGCAGCGAAGCTGGAAAGACCAAGTGCAGAGATCGCATTTACTTTGCAGAGGAGCAATACAATAATCAGGATGGCAGGGATCATGGTAATCCATCCGAGCTGGAATTCACCGTTTAAAGCATCGATGTAAACGGTAATGCTTCCCTCGGTATAGCTTCCGCTGGTCTGCTGGAAACCGAGAATAGTAAAAAGAATTAAGGTTATCACATATGTTGGAAGGGTGGTCCAGAGCATCGAGCGGATATGATCGCCAAGTTTGGCATCTGCAACGGCCGGAGCAAGGTTTGTGGTATCGGAAAGAGGACTTAATTTGTCACCGAACATGGCACCGCAGATGACAGCACCGGCTACCATGCCAGGATGGATACCCATGGCGTTTCCGATCGCCATCATGGCAACACCTGCGCTTCCGGCGGAACCATAGGAAGTACCGGTTACAATACTCAAAATGGAGCAGAACAGCAGCGTCAGAGGCAGCAGCCAGGACGGGTTAATCATTTTTAAGCCCCAGGAAATGATGGTGGCAATGGTGCCACTCTGCAGCCAGGTGCCGATCATGACACCGATGGCCATCAGAAGGCAGAGCGTCGGGACGACCATACGGATGGCATCGTATGCGCCGGCAACAATGTTGGCGTAAGAAATACCGAAAATCTTACAAAACAGATAGATAAAAATCCAGCTTGCAAACAGGCCGATCATAGGACCGCCGGTTTTCAGGCGGATACAGACTGCGACGGATACGATGATCAGCAGCAGCAAAAGCAGTGACTGTGGCAGATTGAGTTTTTTTTCTTTCGTTCCGCTCATAAAAAAATCCCCCATTCATAGGTAAAATGATTTGCCCGTTCAACGCGTTAAAGTAGAAAAGACATGTAATATATTATAATGGTGAAATGCAGAAAAAGCAAGGGAAATTCTCTTGATTTTTTGTTCTATGGTTGCTATAATAAGCGTGAGTGTGGGGCGGAGGATAAACTTCGGCCCTTTTGCAGCTAACTATAAACGGAATCAACAAGATAAAGAGGTTAAATCAATGACAAGAATAGACATTATTTCAGGTTTCCTGGGCGCAGGAAAAACAACCCTGATCAAAAAACTCCTCGGAGACGCACTGAAAGGCCAGCAGGTTGTCCTGATCGAGAACGAATTCGGTGAAATCGGAATCGACGGAGGCTTCTTAAAAGATGCCGGTATCGAAATCCGTGAAATGAACTCCGGCTGCATCTGCTGCTCTCTTGTGGGAGACTTCGGCGCAGCATTAAAAGACGTTATCACCAAATATCACCCGGACCGCATCATCATCGAGCCGTCCGGCGTAGGTAAACTCTCCGACGTCATCAAGGCTGTAGACGGTGTAGAAAAAGAAGCAGGCGTAGCCCTGAATTCCGCAACAACCGTAGTCGACGTTATGAAATGCAAAATGCATCTCAGAAACTTCGGCGAATTCTTCGAGAATCAGGTAAAGAGCGCAGGAACCATCATCCTGAGCCGTACCGATAAAGCCGATACCGAAAAAGTAGAGGCAGCTGTAAAAATGCTCCGCGAACTGAATCCGGAAGCACACATTATTACCACACCGGTTGAAGTACTGGGTGGTAAGAAAGTACTCGATACGATGGAAGGTGCCATCATCAACCTTGCGCAGGTAGAAGAGGAAGAGCATCATCACCATCATCATGACCACGACGAGTGCTGCTGCGGCCATGACCACGATGAGGAGCATGAGCACCATCATCACGATCATGATGACGAGTGCTGCTGCGGTCACGATCACGAGGAGCACGAGCACCATCATCACGACCATGATGACGAATGCTGCTGCGGTCACGATCACGAGGAACACGAGCATCACCATCATGACCATGATGACGAATGCTGCTGCGGTCACGATCACGACCATGAGCATCATCATCACGATGATGCGTGTGGCTGCGGTCACGAGCATCACCATCATCACCACGCAGACGAAGTTTTCACAAGCTGGGGTCAGGAGACTGTGAAGACCTTTACCAAAGAGCAGATCGAAGGCATCTTAAAGAAACTTTCCGAGGATACCGCTTATGGTATGGTTCTTCGTGCCAAAGGTATGGTAGCAGGCGCCGATGGACAGTGGATCTATTTCGATATGGTTCCGGAAGAGTACGAAGTACGTGACGGAGCACCGGAATTCACCGGAAGAATCTGTGTCATCGGTTCCAAATTAGCAGAAGATAAGCTGGCAGAGCTGTTCGGACTGTAAAAATACAAAGTAGCTGCGAAAATTACGGTCCGCAGGGTACCTGTGAACTGTAGTGAAGCTGCCGCATCAGAAACAAAATCCGATGTGGCAGCTTTTTTCTTGATTTAGAGACAAAGCAAAAGGCACGCCCGGAATCTCAGCCGCAAAAGCAAGTGCAGAAAGATTCCGGGAGTACGTCAAAGACAACGGAGGTACAAAATGTACGAAGAAGACGAAGTAGAAATTCCGATTTATCTCATAACAGGATTTCTGGAGAGTGGAAAAACCTCTTTTATCAATTTTACCGTAGCACAGGACTATTTCCAGATCGACGGACCAACCCTTCTGATCACAACCGAAGAAGGTGAAGTAGAGTACGACGAAAAAGAACTGCTCAAACACAACACCGTCCTGGAAATCGTAGAAGGACCAGAGCAGTTTACCCTGGATTACCTGAAAAAACTGAACCGCAAATACCGCCCGGAGCGAATCATTCTCGAATACAACCCGCTCTGGAGCGTAAAAAAACTCGAAGAAATGGAACTGCCGCGCGGTTGGGGCATCGTACAGGAGATCGTGACCGTCGACGCAAGCTGCTTCCAGATCTATATGCAGAACATGAAATCCGTCTTCATGGAGATGGCAAAAAATGCCGATATGGTCATGTTCAACCGCTGCCGTCCGGAAGATCCGCTTCCATCCTTCCGCCGCAGCATCAAAGTAGTCAACCAGGCGTGCGACGTTCTGTTTGAGAATGAAGAAGGCGAAATTGACAACATTTTTGAGGATCAGATGCCGTTTGATACCGATGCCGATGTGATCGAAATCGACGATGCCGATTACGGAATCTGGTATGTCGATATGGGCGACAACCCGGAGCGTTACGAGGGCAAGACTGTTCATTTCCGCGGTATGGTATTAAAGAGCAAGGATGTCGGAGCCGATTTCTTTGTTCCGGGTCGTATGGCAATGACCTGCTGTGCAGATGATACTTCTTTTATCGGCTATGTCTGCAAATGCGCAAGCGCCAAATCTCTCGTAATGGGTTCCTGGGTTGACGTGACTGCAACGGTAAAATGGGGCTATATGAAGGTTTACGATGGCGAAGGCCCGGTTCTGTATGCAAAAGAAATCAAACCGGCCAAGAAACCGGAGAGCGAACTGGTATACTTTAACTAAACATTGCCGAAGCATTTCAGCGAATAAAAGAGCAGGAAAAAGGCTGCTCTTTTGTTCGTGTTCTTTCTTTATGACAGATGGAAAAACAATATATCATTTTTCGGTGCGGCGAAGCAGCTATTCGGTTATGCGCAAGTAGCGAAGTGGATGGAGAATATCCGTTTTGACCGTGACGTGAACAAAAACTGCGCCGGAAAATGGTCTGATGACAGGAGAATTTATGTATATTATAGTAGGTCTGGGAAATCCAACGCGCCAGTACGAAGGGACGAAGCACAATGTCGGATTTGATACCATCGATTATCTGATCGATGAATATCAGATCCCTTCCTCCGGTACAGGCCACAAGGCTCTGTTCGGAAAAGGCATGATCGCAGGTCAGAAGGTTATCGTTGCAAAGCCGATGACGTATATGAATCTGAGCGGTGAGTCTGTGCGGGAGCTGGTGAACTATTACAAAGTGGATCCGGAGAGCGAGCTGATCGTGGTTTACGATGATATCAGCCTGGCGCCGGGACAGATCCGTATCCGCAAAAAAGGAAGCGCGGGCGGCCACAATGGCATCAAAAACATCATCGCCAATCTTGGCACCGACCATTTTATGCGTGTGAAGGTCGGCGTCGGTGAGAAACCGAAAAACTGGGATCTGGCGGACTACGTGTTAAGTCCGTTTACGAAAGACGAACGTCCCCTTGTAAATCTGGCGATCGAGCATGCGGCAAAAGCAATCGAGCAGATGCTGAACGGGGATGTGGACGCAGCTATGAATGAGTATAACCGCAAATCTGCAAACCCGGCAGAGTAAGGAAAATGAAAGCGTTATTAGAACCGATCAAAGAAATTGCCCGTTTTGACGAGCTGTTCCGTGATCTGAAAAAAGGAACCGCAGGTGTGACGGTGATCTCGGGCTGTCTGGAAAGCCAGAAAGCCCACATGATTGCAGGTCTCTCCGAGGATGCCCCGGTGCGGCTTCTGATCGCGGAAAATGAATTAAAAGCAAAAGAATTATATGAGGATTACCGGCTGTACGATGCGGAGACGCTGTATTATCCGGCGAAGGACCTGATTTTCTATCAGGCAGACATTCACGGAAATCTGCTGATCCGGCAGCGGCTTCAGGTGATCCAGGCACTTCTTGAGCGGAAGGAAGTTACCATCATCACCAGTGTAGGGGGATGTATGGACTTTCTTCTGCCTCTTGGCGTGTTCGAAAAACATTGCATCCATCTGCGCAATGACAGCGAACTCGATCTGGATAAAATAAGAAAAGAGCTGGTGCGGCTCGGCTATGAGAGTACCTTTCAGGTGGAGTCGACCGGCCAGTTTTCCGTCCGCGGCGGCATTCTCGATATTTATCCGCTGACGGAACAGAACCCGATCCGGATTGAGCTCTGGGGCGATGAGATAGATTCCATCCGAAGCTTCGATGCGGAGAGCCAGCGGTCGATTGAAAACCTCGAGGAAATCACAATCTATCCGGCATCGGAGCTGATTTTAACAGAGAATACGATTGCGCGCGGTGTGAAAGCGATTAAAAAAGAGGCAAAAGCGCAAAGCACAAAGTTCCGCGACAAGATGATGACGGAGGAAGCGGCGCGTATCCGCCATGCGGCAGAGGAAATCTGCGATCAGATCGGCGAGGGCGAAATTCTGCAGGGAGCGGAGCAGTATCTTCATTATTTTTATCCGGAGACCGTCTCGTTTCTTGAGTATCTGCCGGAGAACAGCCGCATTTTCCTCGATGAGCCGAACCGCATCATCGAGTGTGCCGATGCGCTGGAAGCAGAATTTCAGGAGAGCGTGAGCCACCGTCTCGAAAAGGGATACCTCCTGCCGGGACAGGCGAAGCTGATGTGCAGTACGGCGGAGCTTGTGGCAAAACTGAACCGCCGCGGCTGTGTTGCCGTATCGCTGATGGAGCCGCAGAAGGGCGAGTGGAATATCCGTGACGAATTCAGTGTGACGGTGAAATCGGTCAATTCGTATAACAATCAGTTCCCGCTTCTGGTAAAAGATCTGAAATCCTGGAAAAAAGCGGGTTACCGTATTGTACTGGCGAGTCCGTCGCGGACGAGGGCGCAGCATCTGGCAGAGGACCTGCAGAATGAGGAGATTCCGGCCTTCTACAGCGAGAATGCGGAGCGTGTTCTGAAACCGGGCGAGGTCATGCTGATCCACGGCGCGGCCCGCAGAGGCTTTGAATATCCGATGCAGAAATTTGTGCTGATTACAGAGACGGATATTTTTGGAAAAGAGAAGAAGAAAAACCGGAAGAAATCGGAGTATTCCGGTCAGAAAATCCAAAATTTTGCGGATCTTTCGATCGGTGACTATGTCGTGCACGAGAGCCACGGTCTTGGTATTTACCGCGGTATCGAAAAAATTGAGATGGACCGCGTAACGCGTGATTACATGAAAATCGAGTATGCGGGCGGATCGAACCTCTATGTGCTGGCCACCCAGCTTGATACGCTGCAGAAGTATGCGTCCGGCGAAGCTGCAAAGGTGCCGAAGCTGAATAAAATCGGCGGTCAGGAATGGAATAAGACGAAAACACGGGTTCGCCATGCGGTAAAAAATATTGCACAGGATCTCGTGAAGCTGTATGCCGAGCGGCAGGCGTCATCCGGCTATCAGTTCGGAAAGGATACGATCTGGCAGAAGGAATTTGAGGAACTGTTTCCGTTTGAGGAGACGGACGATCAGCTTGCGGCGATCGAGGCGACAAAGGCGGACATGGAGAGCAAAAAGATCATGGACCGCCTGATCTGCGGCGATGTCGGATACGGCAAAACCGAGGTTGCAATCCGTGCAGCGTTCAAGGCAGTACAGGAGAGCAAACAGGTCGTCTACCTCGTTCCGACCACTATTCTGGCACAGCAGCATTACAATACGTTCGTTGAGCGCATGAAGGACTTTCCGGTGCGCGTTGATCTTCTGTGCCGGTTCCGCACGCCGGCAGAGCAGAAAAAAACGCTGGAGGATCTGAAAAAAGGACTCGTGGATATTGTCATCGGAACACACCGCGTTCTGTCGAAGGACGTAAAGTTCAAAGATCTTGGCCTTCTGATTGTCGATGAGGAGCAGCGGTTCGGCGTGACGCATAAAGAAAAAATCAAACAGCTGCAAAAAAATGTGGATGTTCTGACACTGACGGCGACGCCGATTCCACGTACCATGCACATGAGCCTGATCGGCATCCGGGATATGAGTGTGCTCGAGGAAGCACCGCAGGATCGCCAGCCGATCCAGACCTTTGTCTGTGAATACAATGAAGAAATGGTCCGCGAGGCGATTAACCGTGAACTTGCGCGGGGCGGGCAGGTTTACTATGTCTATAACCGCGTCCAGTCGATTGCGGATATGGCGAACACGATCCAGAAGCTCGTGCCGGATGCAAATGTAGGCTTTGCGCACGGACAGATGAAAGAGCGTGAGCTGGAAAAGATCATGTACGGCTTTATCAACGGAGAGATCGATGTGCTCGTGTCAACAACGATCATTGAGACAGGACTCGATATTTCGAATGTCAATACCATGATTATCCATGATTCCGACCAGATGGGACTGTCACAGCTCTATCAGCTCCGCGGCCGCGTCGGACGGTCGAACCGGACTTCCTACGCATTTCTGATGTACCGCAGAAACAAGATGTTGAAGGAAGTGGCGGAGAAGCGTCTCCATGCGATCCGTGAATTTACGGAGATGGGAAGCGGCTTTAAAATTGCAATGCGTGATCTTGAGATCCGAGGCGCCGGAAATCTGCTGGGCGCAGAGCAGTCGGGCCATATGGAATCGGTTGGATACGATCTCTATTGTAAAATGCTCGCAGAGGCTGTCCAGGAGGCGAAGGGCATCGCACCGGCAGAAGCGTTCGAGACAACGATTGATCTGAATGTCAGTGCCTATATTCCGGACAGCTACATCAGCAACGAGTCTCTGAAGCTTGACACCTATAAGCGAATTGCGGCGATTGAAAATAAGGAAGAGTATGAGGACATGACGGAGGAGCTGACCGACCGCTTCGGGGAACCGCCGAAAAATGTACAGAATCTTCTGGCTGTTGCAGAACTGAAAGCGCTGGCGCACTGTGCGTATGTGACGGAGCTGAAACAGATGGGCGATTCGGTACGAGTCACCTTACAGCAGCATGCAAAAATCGATGTGGCGCGGATTCCGGAGCTGCTGCAGAAATACCGAGACGAACTGAAATTCCAGATGGAGTCGCTGGCGTTTGTCTACACGCCGCGGCGGAGAAATTCAAAGGAAAAGATCGATCTGCTGGAGAAGAGCCATGCACTGGTGGAAGATCTGCTGCAGATCACACAGGAGTGAAATACTCGCATAACCACAAGATCGTGTGAAAAAGGCGTGAACAGGGAAGAAAAAAGTTGCCCTGTATCAACAAAAAGGGTATAATAGGAAAAGCGTTTATAAAAATCGATGCAGGACCGGAAATTCGAACGTGTAAAAAGAAAAACTCTTTTTGAGCATACATTTCGCCCTGCATGAGGAGGAAGTAATGAAAAATTTAAAAGCAAAAGCAGTCTGCGTTATGCTGAGTGCTTCGATGGCAGCGATGGGACTGACTGGCTGCGGTTCCGACAATGTGGACGGAACAAAAACGGCAATTACTGTAAATGACGAGTCGATTACACTCGGACAGGCAAATTTCATGCTGAGATATCAGCAGGCAACCATGTACAATTATTATTCCAAGATGTACTCGATGTACGGAATGCAGATGCCGTCTGAGATGTACGACAAGGAAGGCGACGATGGAAAGACTACCGGGGAAACGTTCAAGGAGCAGTCTCTTGATACGATCGAAAAAGAGCTTCTGATGCGGCAGCACGCAGAGGAATACGGAATTTCCCTGACAGACGAGGAAAAACAGCAGGCGAAAGAGGCTGCACAGGCATTCGCAGATAAGAACGGTGACGATGTGATGAAAAAGCTGCACGCAACCGTTGAGGACATCCAGGATGCACTGGAGCTGTATGTTATTCAAACCAAAATTTATGATCCGATCATCGCAAATGTAGATACCGAGGTATCCGATGAAGAGGCAAAGCAGACCTCCATCAGCTACATCACGGTATCCACAGCAGGAACCGAGAAGGATGACGATGGAAAAACGATTGATTTGACGGACGAGGAAAAAGCGGCAAAGAAAGAAATCGCACAGAGATTCCTGGATCTCTTAAAAGAGTCTGAGGATCCTGCAGCCGCATCGTTTACCGATCTGCGCAAGGAGCTGAACGATCAGTTAAATGCGGAGAATACCGCAGATTCCACCGATTCTGCCGACAGCTCCGATGAGAGCAGCTCTTCTTCCGATGCTTCCGACACAAGCGCATCCGACGCTTCAAGCGCGAGCACATCGAGCAGTTCCGCCAGCGATTCCTCCTCTGAGGTTTCTTATCTGACCTCTTCCGAGACATCCTTTGGAACCGGATCGGAGAAAGACGATGACGATACCTGTTCTCTTGGAGATAAAGTAGCGGAAGAAGCAGCAAAGCTGAAGGATGGCGAGTATTATGACGGTGTCATCGAAGGCGACGATGCATATTATGTGATCCGTGTAGATAAAGCATTCGACGAGGACAAAACCGAGTCCAGAAGACAGACTATCATTTCCAACCGCAAATCGGATAAGTACAACGATACATTGGATGGATGGGTAAAGGAGAGCGATATCAAGGTCGCATCCAACTGGAAAAAACTTGAAGTAACGGACGCAGATCTGTATACGATGACAGTTGACAGCGCTTCTACAGATTCCACAGATGGAACCACAACCGACAGTACAACAACGGACAGTACCGCAACGGACAGTACAACGTCTGACAGCACGACATCAGGCAGTACCGAAACGACATCGACAAGCAGCACAGGCACTGCTTCAACGTCTTCAAGCACTGCAGAATAAAAGCATACGATACAGGACAAACGGCAGCCGGATCCGGGAGAGGGGTCCGGCTGCTGTTTGTGTCTGAAAATATTTTGGAACAAAAAAAAGAAAATAATAGGGAATTTGTAGAATAAATTGACAATAGTAAGAAGCTTATTTAAAATGAAATTACAACCAGAGTGTATCTCGCAAATTGCGGAAATAATTTTTCGGACACGCTCTAATGTTCAGGCGAAAACGATGTACCAGGAAAGAAGGTGGAGAAATGAAGAAGGCAGTAATTTCCGTACTTGTCGGTACAGCAGTATTGGCTTTCGTTGCGTGTGGAAAAAATGCTGCAACGGAAAACAGTTCCGATTCGGGTGTTTCAACGGTATCGGCATCCTCGCAGGTGGAAAATGGACAGAAAGCAACCCGTGTGAACCAGGGAACAAATTTGTCTCCGGGGTCACCGAAGAATATCCCGTCCGGTGGGGGGAACAGCTCGGGCAGGACACATCATTCGGAGACGCATCATTCGGAGACACATCATTCAGACGCGCATCATGATTGAGAATGTCGGGGTTTGCTGAACATTCATGAACAGAAACAGACGAAGGGGTATCCAAAACGGATACCTCTTTTTTTACTTGTCGGGAAAACAATACAATGCTATACTGAACATGAATTTGACGCGAAAAGCGCGGCAGGTTCAGAAAAAACAGCCGGGATTTGTCAGTATACGCGGACATGTGCTGCAGGTAACTCGGGCAGAATGGAGAAAAGAAAATGACAAGAGAAGAATTTGAACAGCTTGCCGGAGCAGGTGTCATTTTATTGGATGGCGCAACCGGATCAAATCTGACAAAAGCGGGAATGCCAAAAGGAGTCAGTACAGAGCTTTGGGTTCTGGAGCACCCTGATATTCTGGCAAATTTACAGAAGGCTTACGTGGAGGCGGGAAGCCAGATTGTCTATGCGCCGACCTTTGGTGCAAACAGATTGAAATTAGCGGATTATGGAAGAGAAAACGAGGTGGAGGAGCTGAATGCACGCCTGGTGGACATCTCGAAAAAAGCGCTTGCCGGAACAGGTGCGCTGATCGCGGGAGATTTTTCCACACCAGGAAAAATGCTGCAGCCAAAAGGCGATCTCTCTTATGAAGAGCTGCTGGAATCCTACACAGAGCAGGTAACAGCGGTAGCAAATGCGGGCGTTGATCTTCTGGTAGCGGAGACGATGCTGAGCGTAGACGAAACGTGTGTCTTTATGGATGCTGCACTTTCTGTCTGCGATCTGCCGATTATGTGTTCTCTGACGCTGGAAGCAGACGGTTCTGCCCTGTTCGGCGGAAACGCTGTGGAAGCAGTTGAGACACTGCAGGAAATGGGAGCATCCGCCGTAGGACTGAACTGCTCGGTCGGACCGGATCAGCTTGAGGCAGTCGTAAATTCCATGAAAAAAGTGGCAAGAGTACCGGTTATTGTAAAACCGAATGCCGGCCTGCCGAAAATCACGCCGACCGGTGAGGCAATCTACAGCATGGATGCGCCGACGTTTGCAAAATATATGAACATTCTGGTAGACGCGGGTGCAGGCATTGTCGGCGGCTGCTGCGGAACGACACCGGAGTATATTCGTCTGGTGAAAGAAATGCTGGATGCGAGAAAGTAAATCAAAGATTACAATTCGCAGGAGACTGTGAGATGTAATGAATTCCCCTGTTGCGGACAAAATCTGTACGGGGGAATTTTTTTACGTTACCGGAAACTTCGTTGAATTTTCCGATAAAGTAAAAAGCCCTCCGGGCAGGATTCTTTCTTACAGAGAGCAAGACAAAACAGGTTTCAACGATCTGGTTTGGTGGACAGTCTGGGTGGAGAAAAAAAGATAGGAAGTCTGGAAAAAAGACATGGAATTGTGGAGAAAAGTCTGGTAGAATACGTGTCGTGTGGAAAACTTTCCGTAAGAAAGGATGATGAAGGATGTATCAGAATTATATTTTTGATTTATATGGAACTCTGGTAGATATACATACGAATGAAAAGAAAGCGTATCTCTGGAAAAAAATGAGCCTGTTCTTCGGCATGAAAGGGGCCGCCTATGAGCCGAAAGAACTCCGGATGGCGTATGAGACAAAAATCAAAGAGCAGGAAGCTGCGCTTAAAATGGAATGCCGCGGCAGCCATGTACCGGAAATCGACATTGCGGATGTGTTCCGGCAGCTGTTTGAGGATCAAGCTGTTTCGGTAACGGAAAAAGAAATTGCAGATCTGGCGAAAATGTTCCGTGCGATTTCGATAGAAGAACTGAAACTGTTCCCCGGCGTGCCGGAAATGCTGCAGCGTTTAAAAGACGCAGGAAAGAAGGTTTTTCTGCTGTCCAACGCACAGGCGCTTTTCACCGCGCCGGAAATTTCCCTGCTCGGCCTTACGAAATACTTTGATGGAATCCTGCTCTCATCGGATGCCGGTGTGAAAAAACCGGATCCGGCGTTTTATGAGATGCTGCTGAAGCAGTATCACCTCGATCCGGCAGAATGCCTGATGACAGGAAATGACGATATCGCTGACTGCCACGGTGCAGCCTCTGCCGGAATTGCAAGCCGTTACGTGGCAACGCGCCAGTCACCGAAAATAAACGACCCGCTGCCGGAAAACTGTGAGAAGATCGCGGCGATTGCGGAGTTATTTTAACTGAAGAGCATTCAGCAGCACTCCTGAAAAAATAATGCGAAAAAAGGGGCTGTCGCACTACGTTCATTTTCTTAGTGCAACAGCCCCTTTTGCTTATGTCAGGAAAGGAATCCTTCAGCTTTTCCGCATTCCTTTATCCCACCGGAATTTTCGATAGCAGGCATAGATCAGAACACTGCATACCAGCCATCCCGCCGGATAACCAAGTGCAATCGGAATGATGGAATCAAATATATGAGACATCACAAACAGATAAATCTGGCGGAACACGACGAAGCTTCCGAGCATCACGATCATCGGTGTTCTGGTGTCTCCTGCGCCGCGCAGGACGTTGGAGTAAACCTGGTTGACGCAGCAGAGAATGTAGAACGGGGAGAGCAGATACAGGAACAGAGTTCCATAACGAATCACAGCTGTCTCCTGGTTAAACAGATAGACCATTTGCGGGGCGAAAATCAGCAGAGGAATCATCATCACAATGGTTACAAGCTCAGCAAGCAGGAATGCGGTTGTAGCACCCTTCTTTGCACGGTCAATGTAGCTGGCACCGACGTTCTGTCCGGTGAAGGTGGTCGAAGCAAGACCAACACTCATCATCGGCAGCATCATAAACTGGTCGATTTTCATGCAGGCACTCCAGCCTGCCATAACATCCGAGCCGAATACATTGATATAGGACTGCACGAAAACGTTGGAAACGGAAGTCACCATCTGCTGGATCGCTGCCGGCAGTCCGACGCAGACGATGCGGTACAGCAAAGACCAGTCCATGCAGAGCTTTTTCCAACAGATGCGGTACGGGCCGTCTGTTGTGGTCAGCACATACAGCGTCAGAACCGCCGAAAGGCACTGTGCAATAACGGTTGCAAGCGCCACACCCTCGATTCCCATGCCGAAGGAAACGACAAACAAAAGATCGAGCACGGTATTGACAACAGCGGAAAAAATCAGGAAATACAGCGGATGGCGGGAATCGCCGACAGCGCGGAGAACGCCGGAGCCCATGTTGTAGAACATCAGACCGGCAACACCGCCAAAGTAAATTTTAAGATACGTTGCCGACTCACGGATGACATCGTCCGGTGTGCTCATCATGCGGAGCATGTACGGCGTGATGAGAATGCCGAGAATGGTAAAGACAATGGAGAGAATAAACGTCATCACCAGTGTCGTGCTGACGGTGCGGCTGACCTTTTCATCCGCCTTTGCGCCATAATACTGAGAGATAATGACACCGGCACCGGTGGAAAGTCCCATGAAAAAGCCGATCAGAGAATTGATGATCGGACCGACGGAGCCGACGGCGGCGAGTGCTTCCTTGCCGACAAAGTTGCCGACAACGATGCTGTCAACGGTGTTGTAAAGCTGCTGGAAGAGATTTCCGGCCATCAGCGGAAGCGAGAAGAGAAGAAGCTGTTTCCAGATAGAGCCCTGGGTCATATCGCGGGCTTTGCTCTTTTGTACTGTTTTCGTCATAGTAGTCCCCTTTTTTACGTTGATTTTACCTTCTTTTTTATTGTAGCACTTTGAAGTTGTGATGGAAATATCCATTTTTGA
Organism: Blautia sp. TM10-2; assembly: GCF_003480845.1. Lineage (NCBI taxonomy): Bacteria > Bacillati > Bacillota > Clostridia > Lachnospirales > Lachnospiraceae > Blautia > Blautia sp. TM10-2. Next base: position 32,645 of record NZ_QUJZ01000021.1, read on the forward strand.
CGTGATTTTCGGACTTTGTTGATATAAACAGCCGAAAATAAAAGTGAAAAGAATTGTTTCTGAAAAAATTGTCTGGTATAATAAGGAGCAGATGCGTAAATGCAAAAACAACAGATGCTTCAAAGACCGGTGCAAAAACGGAAAGATCAGGGGGATTTTGCGGTGGCTTTTTGGAAACTGCGCGTCACAGAACAGGATAGAAAGAAGGTAGCTGAAATATGGGAGATTATTTTGTATGCAGTAAAACAGATCCGGTAGTAGAGACAAAGGCGGGAAAGGTACGTGGCTTCCGCCTGAATACGACATACGCGTTTCATGGAATCCATTACGCTGAGGCGGACCGTTTCCAGATGCCACAGCCGGTGAAACCATGGAAAGGAATCAAAAATGCACTGGCATACGGCTATGTATGTCCGCTTTTAAAGCAGGATGAGCCGAACATGGAGGTGCTGGTACCGCATCGTTACTGGCCGCAGGACGAGCATTGCCAGAACCTGAATGTCTGGACACAGAGTCTTGATCCGGGTGCGAAAAAGCCGGTCATGGTATGGCTCCACGGCGGCGGCTTCAGCGCCGGCTCTGCGATTGAGCATGTGGCATATGAGGGGGATCACTTAAGCGAGTTCGGTGATGTCGTTGTTGTTTCCGTGAACCATCGGCTGAATATCCTCGGTTATCTCGATCTCTCGCCGTTTGGCGAAAAATACAAAAATTCTGCGAATGCAGGAAACGCAGATATGGTAGCTGCATTGCAGTGGGTACATGACAATATCGCGGCATTCGGCGGAGACCCGGAGAATGTTACGATTTTCGGTCAGTCCGGCGGCGGTATGAAGGTGGCAACGCTGATGAATACGCCGGCAGCAGACGGCCTGTTCCAGAAGGGTATCATCGAGAGCGGTGTTTATGAGGCAAAGGTTTATCAGAAAGAGGACGGAGACGGCACCGCGATTGTGAAGGCTCTGTTAAAAGAACTGAATCTGGACGAATCCGAGGTGGAGAAGCTTGAGACGATCCCGTATTATGAGCTGTCAAATGCGTACAATAAAGTTGAGGCAGAGGTTGCTGCGAAAGGCTGCTATATCGGACAGGGACCGATGGAGAACGGCTGGTTCCGCGGAAATCCGATCAAATGCGGATTTACGGATCACGCCAAAACGATTCCGGTGCTGGCAGGAACCAACATCGGTGAGTTTGATTTTGGACCGGTTGTGCCGGGAAAACATGAGATGAACCGTGAGGAACAGATTGCGTTTCTGACAAGAAAATATGGTGATGCAACGCCGGAGCTGATTTCTCTTTTTGAAAAAGCATATCCGGACAAAACAATTGTGGATCTGTGGTCTGTGGATACGTTCTTCCGTCCGGACACGATCGAATTCATTCGTCAGAAATCGGAGTTTACAGAAGCGCCGACTTATTCCTATCAGTTTACCTATGAATTCCCGATCGATGGCGGAAAAGCCGCATGGCATTGTGCCGAGATTCCGTTCGTATTCCATAACATCGACCGCATCGCCGTATGCAATGTCCCGGGCGAAACAGACCGTCTGCAGGAGCGTATGGCCACCGCCTGGATCAACTTTGCCCGCTACGGAAGTCCGGAAACCCCATCCCTCCCGAACTGGCCGGCATGCACCCCAGGGGATGAAGCAACCATGATTTTCGACAGAACCTGTGAAATCCGCCGCAACTTCGATCACGAGCTGGTGAAAAAATTGGTGGAAACCGAGTATAACCCGATGACACCGGTTGTGGAAGACGAGGAAGAGGACGCGTTCTTTATTCATTAATTAATTGACTCATAGCAATCCCAGAAAAAACAGCCAGAATGTTTTGCCTCAGTTAAAAACATTCTGGCATTTTTCAACTTATGCTAAATTGAACTTAAGGCAAGAATATCGTATGATAGAGGTAGAAAGAGAAAGGCGCAGGTGGAATATGGGAGTTTATCTGAATCCGGGAAATGAAAAATTTGCAAAAGCGGTTCAGTCCGAAATTTATGTGGATAAAACAGGGCTGATCGAGTATACCAATCAGGTGATTAATACTGTGCAGAGATATGTCTGTGTCAGCCGTCCGCGGCGCTTTGGAAAATCTATGACGGCGGATATGCTGACGGCTTATTATGGGAAGGAATGCGATTCCAGAGAACTTTTTTCTGGATTGAAAATTTCTCAAAATGCTGTATTTGCACAGCACTTAAATCAATATCCTACGATTTTTTTGAATATGCAGGAATTTCTGAGCCGGAGCAAGGAAATTGGCCAGGTGATTGACCGTGTTCGAAGAATGCTGCTGCGGGAACTGAAAAACAGTTATCCGGACGTGGACTACTTTGACGATACGGATCTGGTAGAATCGCTGCAGGATATTTATGCGGCAACAAAACAGTCGTTTGTCATTATCATTGATGAATGGGACTGTGTTTTCCGGGAATATCAGCAGGATAAAAAAGCACAGGAAGAGTATCTTGATTTCCTGCGGGATTTTCTGAAAGATAAGGTTTACGTAGCACTTGCCTATCTGACGGGTATTCTGCCGATCAAAAAATATGGAACCCATTCTGCACTGAATATGTTTGATGAATTTACAATGCTTGATCCAGGGCCGCTCGCAGAATATGTAGGATTTACGGAGCAGGAAGTAGAAGAACTCTGCGGCCGGTATCAGATGGATCTGGCAGAAATTAAAAACTGGTATGACGGCTATTCGTTCCCGGGAGAAAGTTCGGTTTACAGCCCGCGTTCGGTTGTCAATGCCATGCGATTCCGGAAAATCGGCAATTACTGGAATCAGACAGAAACATTTGAAGCACTACAGTGGTATATTGATCTGAATTTTGACGGCCTGCGGGATGACGTACTGCAGATGATGGCAGGGAAAAAGATTCCGGTGAACACGGGCAGTTTTACGAATGATATGACAACTTTCCGGACAGAGGATGATGTGCTGACACTGCTGATTCATCTTGGATATCTTGGTTATGAGGAACAGAATAAATATGTTTTTATTCCGAATGCCGAGGTACAGTCAGAATATGCCAGTGCGGTAACCGTTTCCCAATGGGGAGATATTTCAAAGGCACTGAAAAATTCCGCAGATCTTCTGCAGGCTGTGTGGGAAAAACAGGAAACACAGGTAGCAGAGGGAATTCGGCTGGCACATTTTGAAACGTCACAGCTTCAGTACAATGATGAAAATGCGTTGAGCTATACGATTTCACTGGCACTGTATGCAGCACGGAATTTTTACACGGTTTACCGTGAACTGCCAGGGGGAAAAGGGTTTGCGGATCTTGTTTTCGTACCAAGAAAAAGATACCAGGACAAACCGGCGCTGGTTGTAGAACTGAAATGGGACAAAACAGCAGAGGGTGCGCTTGCGCAGATTAAGGACAAAGAATATTGCAGAAGTCTGGAAGAATATCAGGGAAACTTGCTTCTGGTAGGAATTAATTATAATAAAAAGACAAAAGAACATGTTTGCAGAATTGAGGAATATCAGAAGTAAAAGGGAGAGAAGGTATTATGAATACTGAAAATCGTAATATTCGTTTTACTTCAACGGTAATTTGCAGGATCTTTTTGGGGATTTACTTGAAGATTTGCTGGTGGGAGAGAATCAGATTCTTGAGGGAAAGACGACAAGGTGGGAAGATGAGCAGAAAAACAGTCTGATCCTGTCTTTCCCGGACACGGATACATCGGAAGAGCGCGTTATTTTTCTGGGACTGGGAAATCTGGCTCACAAACAGATCGTAAAGGGTATTTTATTTCTGGCAGTAGAAATTGCGTATCTCCTGTTTATGATCGAAGGCGGTATCAACAATCTCTATCATCTCATCACCCTGGGCGGCCGTGCGCAGGAAGAGGTGTGGAATGAGGCCAAGGGTATTTATGAATATACCGGCGGCGATATGACAATTCTGTTCCTGCTCTACGGAGTAGCAACGATTTTTATTACGGTTCTCTTCTTTATGATCTGGCGTGTCAATATGAAGAGCGCTTATGAGGTAGAGTGTCGTGCAAAGGAAGGGAAACATATCAACACCATCAAAGAGGATCTGGAAGCACTCGTTGACAAGAGACTGCACTGGACCCTGCTGACACTTCCGATTCTTGGTATTGTGATTTTCACAATCCTTCCACTGGTCTTTATGATCTGTATGGCTTTCACCAGCTACAGTAAAGTCGGCGACCATCTGACGATTTTCCACTGGGTTGGACTGAAAAATTTCAGTACGGTTCTTGGCATGGGCAACTCGATCGGCAAGACATTCTGGTCTGTTCTTGGATGGACCCTGATCTGGGCTGTGCTCGCTACCTTCCTGAACTATATTCTTGGTATGATTCTTGCGATTGTCATCAATCGTAAAACAACCCGTATCAAGGGATTCTGGAGATTCTGTTTTATGCTCTCCGCTGCAATTCCGCAGTTCGTTTCTCTTCTTCTGATGCGTACGATGTTAAAGGACAACGGCCTGATCAACAACCTCTTGGTTCAGGCCGGTCTGATCAGCAGTCCGCTTCCGTTCCTGACAAATGCGACCTGGGCGAGAGCAACGGTTGTTATCATCAACCTCTGGGTTGGTATTCCGTTTACCATGATGCAGGTTACCGGTATCTTACAGAACATTCCGGGTGAGCTTTACGAGGCAGCCCGTGTTGATGGCGCAGGTCCTGTGACAATTTTCTTTAAGATTACGCTGCCGTATATGCTGTTTGTCACGACTCCGTATCTGATTACGACGTTTACGGGTAATATCAACAACTTCAACGTTATTTATCTGCTGACTGCAGGAGCACCGGTTCCGGTCGGAGCAACCGCCGGAAAGACGGACCTTCTGGTTACCTGGCTGTACAAGCTGACGGTTGACTTACAGTACTTTAACGTTGGTGCGGTTGTCGGTATTCTTACCTTTGTCATTCTGGCTGTGGTTTCACTGATCACGTACCGGAATACTGGTTCTTACAAGAACGAGGAGGGATTCCAATAATGAATAACAAAGAGAAAAAAACACACTCCATGAAAGCGCGTGGAATGATTTCCGATGTGATTGTACATGTGGTTCTGGCACTGCTTGCGATTGTGTGGGTGATTCCGGTTCTGTGGATTGCACTCTTAAGCTTCAGTACACAGAAGGGATCTTATGTTACCAGCTTTTTCCCAAAGGGATATACGCTTCATAACTATGTGCGTCTGTTTACAGATACGCAGGTGTTAGACTTTCCGCAGATGTTTAAGAACACATTTATCATTGCGGTGTTCAGTTGTCTGATTTCTACAATATTTGTGCTTTCGGTTTCTTACTGCATGTCGAGAATGCGGTTTAAAATCCGTAAGACTTACATGAACATCGCGATGATCTTAGGTCTGTTCCCGGCATTTATGTCGATGGTTGCTGTCTACTATATTTTAAAGGCAGTTGGCCTTTCGGAGGGATCGATGATCCGTGTGGCATTGATTCTGGTGTACTCGGGCGGTTCCGGAGCGGGATTCCTGCTTGCAAAGGGATTTTTTGATACGGTTCCGAAGGCACTGGATGAGGCGGCTTATCTGGATGGAGCAACGAGATTCCAGGTATTTACGAAGGTGACAATTCCACTGAGTAAGCCGATTATTGTGTACACGACTTTGAGTGCATTTCTGGGACCGTGGCTGGACTTTATTTTCGCAAAGGTTATCTGCAGGGCGAATGCGAAGTATTATACGGTTGCACTGGGTCTGTGGAAGATGCTGGAGAAGGAGTATATCGACAGCTGGTATACTTGCTTTGCGGCGGGAGCGGTTTGCATTTCGGTGCCGATTGCGATTTTGTTTGTTGTAATGCAGAGATATTATACAGATGGGCTTTCAGGAGCCGTCAAAGGATGATTTGTGGAGCAGCCGATGAGGGGTCGGCTGCTCTATTTGTGTGGGGGGGAGGGACGGATCTGGCTCCGGCGCCGTGGCACCTGCCGCACAGACGGGCGCGGTGGCATCGGCGGGCGGATGATGACGTGTGGGAGGCGGTGGATTGAGGAACCGAGGCTATTCGACAGGAAATCTGATGATTTCCCGTCTCAGAGCCTCTTGACTTCCGGCCTGGATGGCCGTCCGTCATCCTCAATCCACCGCCTCCCACGTGTGCATCATCCGCATGCCGCCGATGCCAATGCGCCTGTCTGCGCGGCAGGTGCCACGACGCCGGAGCCAGATCCTGGGGTTGGAGGACGGGAGGAGTGGTCTGGATCTGCCCGGAGGGCAGATCGGCGTGAGATTGTTGTATGTGGAAGGGGAGAGTGTGTTGGAGGACGGGGAGAGGGGCTGGATTCGCCTGGAGGGCGAATCGGCGTGAGTTTGTTGACTGGTGCAAAGTTTGGAGATAGAATGAAAAAAATATTTTCGGAGTTTTTTGTGCTTGATTTTATGAGAACAGAAAAGTTTCGGGAAGATATTGTGTGAAATTTGGAGGTTTTTGGGTATGGATAGGATTCGACTGAATGCTTCGGAGTGGATGGATTTCCGGAGTGGAGAAAAGAAGTGTTTTTTGCTGACAAACGGACTGGGAGGTTATTGTTCGCTGACGGTGATGGGGAATGCGGCGAGGAATGATCAGGCGCTGTTAATGGGAGCATTGAAGGCGCCTACGGTGCGGGAGCATCTGATTTCGAATGTCTGGGAGACGTTGGAGGTGGATGGTGAGGAGACGGAGCTGTTTTCACAGGAGTTTGTGAATCGGACGCAGAATGTGGAGGGGTTTCGGTTTCTGGAAGGATTTGAGATGGGGAGTCTGCCGGTATGGTTTTACCGGGTGAAGGGGGTTGAGATTGAGAAGACGATTGGGATGGTTCAGGGGGAGAATACGGTTCTTGTCCGGTATCGGGTGAGAAGTGGGAAGAAGGGGAGTTTTTCGGTTCGGCCGGTGATGCGGTTTGCGGCGAAGGGGGAGCAGCTGCAGGAGGGGCAGAATTTTGCGGTGGACCGGAAGTGCATTGCGAGTAATGGTGTGATTCTTTCTTATGGAACGAATGGGGAGCTTCAGATGGAGAAGGAGAGGATCTGGAGGGATTTGTTTTTTGAGCAGGATGCGCGGGATGGAAGAGATGGCATCGGAAGTGCTGTCGTGAATCATCGGATTCGGTTTGAGATGACGGGAGACGGCAGGGAGCAGGTCTTTTTTGTTGTGTATAGTCTCGCGGATGATGTGGATAAGTGGGATGAGGAAAGGATTGCGCTGTGGATAGAAGAGGAAGAGAAGCGGCAGGAGGCGATTGCGGAAAAGTCCGGGATTTCTGATCCGGTGGGAAAGCGGCTGGCGGTGAGTGCGAGTCAGTATATTACGGAACGTGCATCGACAGGTGGGAAGAGTATTATGGCTGGTTTTCCTTATTTTGCGGACTGGGGGCGGGATACGATGATTTCGCTGCCGGGGTGCACGCTGGCAATTGGGGAATATGAAGAGTGCAAGAGCATTCTTCGAACCTTTATGGCATATACAAAAGAAGGACTGATGCCGAACCTGTTTCCGGAGGGGGATGCGCTTCCGATGTATAATACGGTGGATGCGGCCCTTTTGTTTTTGGATGTGGTGTATGAGTATTACCTTGAAACAGGAGATCTGGAGTTTGTGTGCGAGGCGTTTCCGGTGATGGAGGATATTGTGTTCTGGTATCAGAAGGGAACGGATTTCCATATTAAAATGGACAGTGACGGGCTGATTATGGCCGGGGGCGGTCTGGAACAGGTGACGTGGATGGATGTGCGGATTGACAAGGAGCTGCCGACACCGCGTCACGGGAAGCCGGTGGAGATTAATGCGTACTGGTATAATGGTCTGAGGATTCTGGAAGAGCTGGCGCCGTTTGTCGGAAAGGATGGATCGGCGTATGGGAAGCTTGCGGAGCAGGTGAAGAAGAGTTTCCTCGAAAAGTTCTGGATGGAAGAGGAAGGATATCTGAAGGATGTGCTGAACGGCACGTATGAAGAGAAGCAGTTTCGATGCAATCAGGTCTTTGTGCTGGCGCTTCCGTTTCAGATGATGAGTCAGAAGCAGGGGCAGCGGATCTTACAGGCGGTTAAAGAAAAGCTGTATACGACAGCAGGACTGCGGTCATTGGAGATGGAGGATCCGGCATTTCATCCATGGATCGGCGGAAGCCAGCCGGAGCGTGACAGGGCATATCATCAGGGGACAGTCTGGGGATTTCCGCTTGGGGCGTATTTCCGTGCGGTGCTGAACTATTTCCCGAAGGAGGGAAAACAGGAAGTGCGCCGCGGACTGGACCGTCTTGCGAGCTGGATGCAGGAAGGATGCCTGTTTCATCTGGCGGAGATTTATGATGGTGCGGCGCCGGTGATGTCGAAGGGCTGCTATGCGCAGGCGTGGAGTGTCGGAGAGATTCTGCGGGTTTACAAAGAAATGGAGGGAAAGAAGATGAATGCGGTGGTGAAAAGAACGCCGGCGGAGTGGAAAAGCTTTTTTGAATCGGAAGAATTTGTGGAAAACTTTACGTATGAAGGGGATGACCTCGGTGTCTCGGTGAAGAAGAGCAGGGAATGTGATGGAAACTGGCAGATGCCGAAAAAGGATGAGCAGTTTGTGACAGAGTGGAAGCTCTGGGCGCCGACAGCAATGGAGGTTTCGCTGGAGCTGTTTTCACGTGGCAGCAGCCGGGAGTACGGGGACCGAAAAATAGCCTCGATTGCGATGACGCGCGGCGAAAAGGGTGTCTGGAGTTGTGCATTGCAGGGAGCGCGGTATGGAACGTATTATACGTATCACATTCTGCACTCAGATGGCGTTTTTGATACGGTCGATCCGTACGGCGTGGCTTCCGGTGTTGATTCGGAGCGGAGTATGGTAGTAAATCTTGCAGAGACGGACCCGGTGGGCTGGGAGCAGGATGAAAGACCGGAAATCCGGCCGGAGGACCGCTGTGTGTATGAGCTTCATGTGAAGGATTTTTCAAGCGATCCGAATTCCGGTGTTTCGGATAAGCACCGTGGAAAGTTTCTGGCATTTACGGAAGAAGGCACAACACTGAATGGAGACGGAATTCATGCGACAGGGCTCGATTATCTGAAGTCGCTTGGCATTTCTCATGTGCATCTGCTTCCTGTTTTCGATTTCGGAAGTGTGCCGGAAGACGATGCGGAAGCGTTCAACTGGGGCTACGACCCGGTGCAGTACAATGTGCCGGAGGGATCCTATGCAACCGATCCTTTCCACGGAGAGGTACGTATCCGGGAAATGAAGGAAATGGTTCAGGCACTGCATAAAGCCGGCATCGGCGTGATTATGGATGTGGTATACAATCATACGTATAATCTCGATTCGCCGCTTCAGAAAACAGTTCCTTATTATTATTACCGTGAATGGGAGGACGGCACGATTTCCAATGGCTCCGACTGTGGAAACGAGACGGCAAGTGAGCGGGAGATGTTCCGCCGCTTTATGGTTCACTCGGTTTGTTACTGGGCGAAGGAATATCATATCGACGGTTTCCGCTTCGATCTGATGGCACTGCATGACACGGAGACCATGAATGCGATCCGCACAGCTCTGAACCGGATGCCGCGCGGCGAGGAGATTCTGGTTTACGGTGAACCGTGGAAAGCAGCGGCAAGCGCAATGCAGGAGGGATATTTCCCTTCGGATAAACAGAATATCGGAAAGCTGATGGATGGCATTTCCATGTTCTGTGACGATACGAGAGATTCCATCAAGGGAAGTGTTTTCATTGCCGCAGAGGGAGGCTATGTCAATGGAAAAGAGCGTCTTTCAGCAGGAATACTTTCCGCGACAGACGGCTGGCTGGACGGAAAAGGAGCCTATGAGCCGCGCAATGCGAGCCAGCTGATTCCGTATGTGTCGGCACATGATAATTATACACTGTGGGATAAATTAAAACTGTCCGATCCGAAGCGGAAGGAGGATGCGGAGCCGGATTTTGACAAGATGGATGAGCGGACGCTTTCGATGAACCGTCTGGCGGCGGGCATTGTGATGACCTGCAAGGGAATGCCGTTTTTCCAGGCGGGTGAGGAATTTGCGCGCACGAAGCATGGCGAAGGAAACAGCTTCAAATCGTCGTGGCAGCTCAACAAAATTGACTGGACACGCGCCTTAGAGCAGGAAGAGCTGGTGGACTATTACCGTGGTCTTCTCGCTCTGCGCCGAAAATTTCAGGCATACGGAACGTGCGAGCCGGACTGTAAAAAGACATTTTTCCGTGAAAACCAGATCGCAGGTTACGAACTGGAATACCCGGATGGCCGCGCAGTCTGCGTCTTCTACAATCCATGGGAAAAAGAAGCTTTTCAGAAACTCCCGGAAGGAAACTGGAAACTGCTCTGCGATGGAAAACGCTGTGCAGAGGATGGAGCAGAGATGAAAGAAAGCATGATGCTTCCGGCAAAATCGATGGTTCTGCTGGCGTGGGAGTAAAATTGTAAATTTTGTCCCTTTTTGTCGGAATGCCGTCTGTGGAAACGGGCATCGATCATTCTGCCAGGCAGCGAGCGGGAATCAATTGTTTTTCGTTTAAGATAAAAATGCACTGTGAAATTGTCCGACGACGTTCCACAGTGCATTTTTATGTTTATGTGAGCAATGAGTCAGGATCTGTGCTTACACGAGATCCTGGCGATATCTAAGAGTTCGGATCATTATTCGTCCACAACTTCCAGTACATCCATCGGACAGGCTTTCGCGCAGATACCGCAGGCAATACATTTGGAAGCCGGATTGCCCTCGGTTTTTACGATCAGGCCAAATGGACAGGCCTTCGCACAGGCTCCGCATCCCGTACATTTTTTCTTGTTGATCATGTAAACGCCCTTCGGGTTCTGGGTGATGGCGCCTTCCGGACAGGCCTCGGCACATTTACCGCACTGCGGACAGGCGATCGGGCGAACAGCCTTTTTCTCTACGATCTGCAGACATGCCTTGTCCGGATCAAATACCTTATAAAATGCCTCAGAACATGCTCCCACACAGGCAAGACAAGCCATACAGGTGCTGCCTTTTTTTACTTTCAGTTTTTTCATTTTGTTTTATCCTCCGCTTAAAGATGTTGTTTTTCCTATTTTACCATTTTTGAACTTTTTTCTCAATGATATTTCCGGAATTTGCCATCTTTTTCCTGCTTGCGGTTTTGCTTCCGTTTCGCATGGCTTTGCACAGATACAAAAAATCTTAAGAAAGCAGACGGAAAAAAAGCAGTGTTTCTTCGGAAAATATACAAAAAGAAAAATCAGAAATTTGTTATGATGAAAAGGAAGAATGTACTCTCAATCATCTCACAAAATCAGGCACAGAAAGATTTTTGGAGTACACCATAAGATCGGGAGGGGGATTTTTCATGATCCGTGAAAACAATACACTGGAATGGCAAGAGACAGCAGAACAAAAAAGAATGACACAAAGAAGGATAATACAAAGAAGAGAAAGAGCACGGAGACGAAAAAGAAAGGTATGGCGGATCCGCGGGCTGCTATTGCTGTTCGGCTGTCTTCTGCTTTTGGGCGGTGTGCGGCGCTTCCGGCAGAATCCGATCCAACGGTATGCAAAAGCAAACGGCATTTCAATGGATCAGTACCCGGAGGAGCTGTTGTCGCTTTACGAGAGAAACAATGAGACGGAGACGTTCGTCGAAGAATATCCGTTGAAAAAAGAGGAGGAGCCGGAGATTGACCTGAGCGACCTGTCATCCGCATCGGAGGTTCCGCTTCTCTTGCAGTGGGATCAGAGATGGGGCTATCACCGATATGCCGGTGAAGTGATGGGATTAAGCGGCTGCGGACCGACAGCACTTTCCATGGTTGCCATTTTCATGACCGGCGATATCACAAAAAATCCGCGCTGGGTCGCCGATTTTGCCTCACAGAACGGCTATGCCGTAGACGGCAGCGGAACCGCCTGGTCTCTGATGCTGGAAGGAGCCCGGCAGATCGGCCTTTCCAGCAAAGAAATCCCTGTGGAACGGGAACGGGTGGAAAACAACCTGCAGGCCGGAAACCTCATCATTGCCCTGATGGGACCCGGGGAGTTTACCAGCAACGGTCATTTTATCGTTCTTACCGGATTGCAGAATGGCAGACTGAAAATCAACGACCCAAACAGCAGAAAAAATTCCGAAAAAACCTGGGATATCGATCAGGTGCTGGAACAGACAAAAGCGGTATGGGTATATTACAAATAATAAAATAGAAGACATACCCATCAAAGCCTCCGAATACACTGTAAAAACAGCGTCTTCGGAGGCTTTTTGTGAGGGACTATATCGAAGAGCGTGCTGTGGAGACAGCAATTTACATGATTGAGACGAAAGCGACCGTACGGCAGACGGCGAAAAAATTCGGAGTGAGCAAAAGTACCGTGCATAAGGATCTGACATCACGTCTGGTACAGGTGAATCCGGGTCTGGCGGCAGAGGCGAGGAAAATTCTGGATGTGAACAAGTCTGAACGCCACATTCGCGGCGGCATGGCAACGAGAGAAAAATATCTGCATCAGAAGCAGAAGTGAACGAAAGTGAACCAAAGAAGCTCTTTCCTAATCGCCCTAAATAGGGTATGATAGAGAAAGAAAACTTACGAAAACAGAGGGAATTTTATGAACGATTATATCCTGGAAGTCTGTGTGGACTCGGCGGAGTCGGCGCTTGCGGCGGCAAAAGGCGGGGCAAGCCGGCTGGAGCTGTGTCAGAATCTGGTGATCGGCGGAACAACGCCGGGTTCGAAGCTGTTTGAGGTGATCCGCAGACAGACAACCATTCCGATTCATGCACTGATCCGCCCGCGGTTCGGGGATTTCTGCTACACCCCATATGAATTAGAAGAAATTTGCGAGGAAGTTGCGATGTATCGCGAACTCGGTGCAGAGGGCGTTGTGATCGGCGTGCTGAAAGAGGATGGAACGATGAATATGGCGGCAATGGAACAGCTGATGGAGGCAGCCGACGGCATGTCCGTGACGCTGCACCGCGCGTTTGATGTCTGCCGCGATCCCAAAGAAGCGCTTGAGCAGGCGGTATCGCTTGGTATGAACACCATTCTTACCTCCGGTCAGCAGAACAGTGCGGTAAAAGGAGCAGAGCTTCTCGCCGAACTGCAGCGCCAGGCGGCGGGACGCATCCGTATTCAGGCGGGCGGCGGTATCTGCGCGGATGCGATCCGCGAGCTGTATCCGAAAACCGGCGTGACCGCCTACCATATGTCCGGAAAAATCGAACTGGCGAGCCCGATGCAGTACCGGAAAGAAAATGTGAACATGGGACTTCCATCCTTAAGCGAATACACCCTCTACCGCACGGACGTCAAAGCCGTACGCAGCGCGAGAGTGGTACTGGAAGAACTTTAAGAAAATAAAAAAAGAAAAGAAAAGGACATAACATTATTATGAAAGCAAATACCATCAGCGGCCAGCGGCAGTATGCGTTCGTCAGCCAGTTTAACTACATCCGCGAAGCCGGAACGGAAGGCGAAGAAAAAGCAGCCTGCCGGATCGAAAAAGAACTTTCTGAAATCGCAGAAAAATGGGGGCAGGGCGAATTGCAGATCCGCCGCGAGCCGTTCGAGATTGAGACATGGCAGGTTGACGAAGCTGTCTTTACGGTCACAGAGCCATATGAGAAAACATACACCGTCCGCGGCTGCTTCGCGGCAGCCAATACCGCTCCGGAAGGCGTGGAGGCACCATTCCTCTACGTAGAAAACGGCGACCCGGTCAGCCTTTCCCATGCAGAAGGGAAAATCGTCCTGATCAACGGCGGTGCCAATGCAGAAAACTATGAAAAACTGGAAAAAGCAGGAGCCGTCGGATTTCTGATCCTGACCGGAACGCCGCTGGACAAAGACGAGGACCGTCTGCCGGACTACCGCACCCTGCGCGGCGTAAAAAATCCGAAACTGCCGTGCGCCGTCATTCATTATCTTGATGCGATGGAACTGGTAGAACGGGGAGCGAGCCGTGCACGCCTCGTTTTACAGCAGAAAAAAATCAGGAGAACGTCGAAAAATATCATCCTGCGCATCCCGGGAACCGGGCAGCCAGAGGAAATCCTGACGCTGACGGCTCATTACGATTCCGTTCCGCAGGGACCTGGTGCATACGACAACATGGCGGGCGCAGCGATCATCATGGAGCTGGCACACTACTTCGCCGAAAACCGCCCGAAACGGACACTGGAATGCATCTGGTTCGGCGCGGAGGAGCTGGGTCTCTGCGGAAGCCGGGCATATGTGAAAGCGCACGAAGCCGAGCTGGCGCAGCACCGCTTCAACATGAACGTCGACCTCGCCGGACAGGCCATCGGCGGAACCGTGCTTGGCGTGGCAGCAACGAAAGAGGCATGCGACGTGATCATGGAGCACTTAAAACAGGCGGACAAAGGCGTATCGCTCATCAACAACATCTGGAGCAGCGATTCCAACACCTTCGCATGGAAGGGCATCCCGGCGATGACGCTGAACCGCGATGGTTTCGGCATGCACACCTGCCACGATACGATCGACTGGATCTCCGCCTGGTCACTGAACCGGAGCGCCGGTGTCCTGGGCGAAATCGCCGAGTATCTGGCGGATGCAGAACCATTTCCATTTGAAAGAGAAATCCCGGCAGACTTTGCGGAGAGATTAAAAGCTTATTTTGGAGAATAAAAAGGAGAGAACATCATGAGCAAAAAACCAGTATTAGTCATCATGGCAGCAGGAATGGGAAGCCGTTACGGCGGATTAAAACAGATTGATCCGGTTGACCCGTACGGAAATATGATTATCGACTTTTCCATTTATGATGCAAAACAGGCAGGCTTTGAGAAAGTCATCTTTATCATCAAAAAAGCCATCGACGAGGCATTCCGCGAGGGCATCGGCAAGCGAATTGAGAAATACATGGATGTAGAGTATGTTTACCAGGAACTCGACGTTCTCCCGAAAGGCTACGAAGTGCCGGAAGGCCGCGTCAAACCGTGGGGAACCGGTCATGCGATTCTCTGTGCGGCAGAAGCCATCGACGGCGCACCGTTCGCCGTCATCAATTCCGATGATTATTATGGAAGAACAGCATTCGAGGAGATCTACCGCCAGCTGACAACCGAGCAGGACGGCGCGACCTATCAGTACGCGATGGTTGCCTACGACCTGTACAAAACCCTGACCGACAATGGCCACGTAGCCCGCGGTATCTGCACCGCAGACGACCAGAACCACCTTGTCGGCATTCATGAGCGCACAAGAATCGAAAACCACGGCGGACAGGCCGAATACACCGAGGATGACGGCGCAACCTGGACCGGACTGCCGCAGGGAACGATCGTTTCCATGAACCTCTGGGGCTTCACACCGAGTATCCTGATTGAGCTGAAACGCCGCTTCCTGCCGTTCCTCGAGGATGTATACAAAACTAACCCGTTAAAAGGCGAATACTTCCTGCCGTTCGTTGTCGATGAACTGCTGCAGGAGAAAAAAGCGGAAGTCACCGTACTCCGCTCCTATGATAACTGGTACGGCGTAACGTACAAAGAAGACAAAGAAAATGTCATGGCAGCACTGCAGAAATTAAAAGACGAGGGCCGTTATCCGCAGAAACTGTGGGAAGAATAACAAACGAACGGTACTGGGAAATTTTCTCCATGAGAGCATCTTTCGCAATGAAAAGAAATCCTGTATAATGGATGGAAGGAAATGCAAGGAGAATACCAATGGATACCTTATATATTGTAATACCAGCCTATAATGAGTCGGAAAATATCAAAAGAACGATCGAGGAATGGTGTCCCGTCGTGGAGAAGCATAACGGCGGCGGTGCGTCCCGTCTTGTGATCATCAACGACGGAAGCCGCGACGATACGTATGAAATTGCTTCAGCAGAGTGCGAAACCCGCCCGTTGCTCACCGTGCTGACGAAGCCAAACGGCGGCCACGGTTCCACCGTTCTGTACGGCTACCGCTATGCACTTGAAAACGGTGCGGACTATATCTTCCAGACCGATTCCGACGGTCAGACCGATCCGGCGGAGTTCGAAAAGTTCTGGCAGATCCGCGAGGGCTACGACGCCATTTTCGGAAACCGCACAAGCCGCGGCGACGGCTTTTCCCGCGCTGTCGTGGAAAAAGTGCTGTGCGCGGTGCTCTGGACCTATTTCCATGTATCCGTGCCGGATGCAAATGCCCCGTTCCGTCTGATGAAAGCAGACTACGTGGCCGAGTATCTGCCGCTGATGCCGGAAAACTACAATCTGCCGAACGCACTGCTGACTGCCTTCGGAGCGTATTTTCACCGGAAAATCCGTTTCATCCCGATCAGCTTCAAGCCGCGTCAGGGCGGAACAAATTCCATCAACATCCGTAAAATCGTAAAAATCGGCCGTCAGGCGCTGCACGATTTCTGTGAGATTCAGAAAGCGGCTGCGAAAAAAAGAGGATAAAAAATAATATAAGAGAAGGAACGTATCCCATGTTTCATGAGATACGTTCCTTCTTTTTGTATGCTTATTTTTTATTATGGACCTTATTTTTAATAGAAGCGATGCGATCTTTTCTGATTCATGGAATCCTTTAGTGCCAGAAGTGATTCGATCAGGATCAGAAGCAGGATCACAGCGATCATGACTGCGAGGATCTGATTTGTTCGCTGATGGAACCAGGAGCCGATTCCTGTGTGTGCAGTCTGTGTATTCTCGGCCTGTGCGGCATTTTCAAGAGCTGCAGTTTCCGAAGTAATAATCTGTGCATCCGGGTCTGTTGTTCTGGCAGATGGTACAATCTGCGTTGCGGCTGGAAGCTGGCTGGAAGAAGTAACAGCGGATGCGGTAACTTCCGGGTGGATGGTGGAAAGATCAACTTCTTCGTCTTCTGTAACAACTGCGCTGGCAATCGGTTCTGCTGCGATCGGTTCGGATGCAGGAACCTGTTCCGGTGCGGTTTTGGATGCAGGAGCTGCGGTTTCCGGAAGAATATTTTCCTGTGCCGGCTGTTCCGAAGCAGATGGCTGTACCACGGTCGGGGTTTCTGACGGTGCGGATGGCTGTTCCGGAACGGATGGTTCTGGAGCGGCCGGTTCTTCCGGAACTTCCGGTGCAGATGGCTCTTCCGGAAGAGATGGCTCCGGGTCAGTTGCCGGTGTTTCCGGGATTGCGGTACAGTAAACAAGAGAAGTCATCGCCGCCGAAGAATCCGTAATCACAACGGAACCGCCATTGGAAACGGCCTGTCCATTAACATAGAAGGAAATCTGATCCATATCCAGTGTGTAGCCAGGTTCCGTAACCATCGATACGGAGAACGTTCCGTTTACTTCCTCGACCGGTTCGCTGTTCTGATACAGGACATAGGAACCATCATCGGAAAGATATGACATGGTGACCGGCGCATCCATTGTGGAATCCTGAAATGTCAGGGCAGCATCGGTAAAAGCAAGGGCCGCCTGATCGGTGTTCAGATAGAATTCCAGGTCCTGTGCATCGTAATGGGTGAAGTGAATGGTAATTTCACCGGCGTCTGTATTTTCTGCACTTGGAACTGTCTCGGCTGCTGCCGAATACGGAGCGGAAAAAAATAATCCGGCCGCCAGGAGGCCTGCCATTCCGAATCTCAGAATCAAATTTCCTGTGTGTTTTTTCGTTGTCTGTGTGCTGTGTAACATATGACATCCTCCTTTCACCTGATCGGTTTCTAATGTCGGTCTGTTTTATTTTCCTGCGGTAAGTTTCACGTATAAATTGAAAGAAAAATAATTGATAAAATATAAATTTTCTTTCTTTTTAAAGATTATACCATATGTAGAAAGAAATATCATGTAAAAATAAAAAGTTAAAAGAAAATTTGAAAATGCGTCAAAAGTGGAAAAGGTTTGTAATGCATGTCGAAAAATAGAAAAAGAACTGTCACAATTTCTTAAAAAATATTTGCGGAAAAAGAGGGCAGAAAGGGCAGAATGTGAAACAAAAGCAAAATAAAAAGAAGGAAACAAGACACGGAAAAGTATTCCAGGCAGGCCGCATGCAGAAGAAAAAGTGGGAATAAAAACCGATCCAATTCGTCAAAAAAGCGGAAAAGTGGTGAAAAATTGTGGGTTCTATGAAAAAAACGATGGGAAAAGACAGGAATGTTGTCGAAATATTCTAGTTGACAAAAAGATGTAACACTGGTAGAATCGGTTTGTAACAAGATGTAACAAAAACGTAATAATTGTTTAGGAGGTAAGTATGACATTCAAAAAAAGTTATGTGCCGGGCATCCTGGGGAGCGTGCTCACACTGACTGTTATCATGGCTGCACCCGTAAAAGCAGAGACAAAGGAAGAAACCATTTTAAATAAAACAGACTGGAGCACAATGGCTGCAGCAAACGTAGAAGGATATGCCAACATCCGCAGCGAGGCAAGCGTGGATTCCGAGATCGTCGGAGTTCTGATGCCGGGTTACGCAGTTGCGGTAACGGAGAAAGGAAACGAGTGGAGTAAGATTTCTTCGAATGGCGTAGAAGGCTACATAAAGAATGAATATCTGGTATTTGGGGAAGAGGCAAAAGCACATTACCGCAATATGTGCGGTATCATCGGAGTTGTTCAGGCGGACAGCCTTCGTGTCCGTGAGGCAGCATCCACAGATTCCGCGCAGGTTGGAACACTAACACAGAATGGTGAAGTCAGCGTATTCGGCGAAGAGGCTGACTGGTATCAGATCCAGTACAGCGGAAGCAGCGCATATGTTCATGGAGACTATGTGACACTTTCAGAGGAGTTAAAAGGTGCTGTTTCCATGGAGGAATACCAGGCATCACAGGCCTGTGTGGCAAGCAGCGCAGCAGCAGCCTCCACAGCAGGCAGTGCATCGGTAATTTCCGCAGACAGCAATGATGTGGCAATGCTTGCAGCACTGATCGAGTGCGAGGCAGGCGGCGAGAGCTACACAGGAATGGTGGCAGTCGGAGCGGTTGTAGTAAACCGTGTCAACAGCGGTTCCTTCCCGAACAGTGTTTCCGGCGTTATTTATCAGGGTGGACAGTTTACACCGGTTGCGACCGGAACCTTCCAGAGCGTGCTTTCCCGCGGAGCAAGAAGTGACTGTTATGCAGCTGCACAGGCAGCACTTTCCGGCGAGAGCCCGGTTGGCGGATGCCTGTATTTTAACAGCGGCTACGGCAGCGGAATCCAGATCGGATATCAGCATTTTTATTAAAAACAGGCGTGTAACCTTCGCAAGGGGATAGGCGGAGGGAGTATGCATTTCCATAGATTGTGATCGGTTCAAAGTCATGAAAAATGAGATGGAATCGACGGTATAGAAAAAAGAGTAAGTGAACAAGGGGAGACGTTCACTTACTCTTTTTTTACTCTGAAACAAATACTACCGGATAGTCAAAAAGTGCAGACTATCCTTATGGAGTTTTACAGGAAATGTTGTTGGATTTCCAGTTACGGGACATCGTTATTTTCAAAAATTTTCAACAGCTTGGTTTTCTGGTTATCGGCGCGGAAGTCTGCTAATGTCTGACGTAGTGTTGTATGGCGGACGCGGTAGGTATTGGAGAGAAAACAGAAAAAAGTGATTCCCCAAAATACCGGCCAGAGCAACACACATTTATGAAGCCTGGAAAATCGAAGCTTCATCTGAACATGCCCTTCGTGGAACCAGGCACGGACACCGGCGTGCCGGTAAGAGCCGCGGCTTACGATTTTCCGCTCCGTGTCACTGCCAAAGTCGCCGTCTGCGAGAATTTGTTCCAGAAAGGCAGCACAGTCAGCGGCAGAAGAACGAATCTGCGGGTCAATCGAAGCGGAAAGACCGAAATAAAGATGGCAGGATCCGAGAATCAGCTCATAAAGATGAAAAATTTTTGATTCCTGGCACCAGGAGTGGATTTTCTCAAAATCAATCTTAGATGCATACTGCTTCAGATACAAGGTAAAATCGCAGAGCAGACGGCTGCCGAAACCACTGTAGAGATAGTGTTTGAGCATATGATGCAGCATGTAAAAAACATTTTCCGTCGGCGGCAGCACCGGATAGGACTGACCGTAAAGCGTAAGGGAAGATGCTTTCAGATGATCCGCGGAGAAAATCTCGTCCACCAGCTCATTCGCACGGGCAAACTGATAGACGCCGACGATGCGGTAGTGCAGCTCCAGCGTGAAGGAACGGTGCGTGTCCGGGAATGTATAGCGGTAGGTAACGTGGTGGTCACTGTCTTCCGGCTCCTCGACGCAGCCATGCGCCTCGAGAATCCGGCAGGCACGGGAAAAAGCTTCTTTTTCATTGATATAGAGATTCAGATCTCCCAGCTTCCGGTATTCGGGAACCGGATAATTGGCGGCGAGACTGATTCCTTTTAACAGAAAGCACGGGATTTTCTCTGCGAGGAGCAGCAAAAAAGTGAGACTGGTAAAGTGTTCTAACTGATAATAGGAGAGCAGCATCTGCTTCGTCTGCTGTTTGAGGGCGGAAAACTGCGGCTGATTCTCAAAATATGGCAGAAGAAACGGAAGTGAACAGTGTTTTTCCGCAAGGCGGTATAAAGCGGAAGCATCCACACCGGTAAGCGTGACGGGATCAGATGAATCTGTGCATAAATTTTTCAAAAATCTGTAAATAAACGGTATCAAGCGGCTGCATAAGAGACTCCTTTTTGGGAAAAGTTTGATATGATTTAGTATACCACAAAATGGAAAATAACTAAAACTTTATTACAGATATCAATAAAAAGTAAAATATAGTTTATAATGTAACAGGTTAGAGCTATAATAAAATTATTAGTATGATTGCTTTTTCCTGCCGTCAGGAAGAAAAGCAAAACTTAAGTGAATGGAGATAAAAATGACCAGAAAAGGTGATTTTGTACTCAGACGGCTTGCAGACGAATATGTTCTGATTCCATATGGGGCGACGACAGAAAAAATGAATCAGGTACTCACACTAAGCGAAACTGCTGCTTTTATTTACGAGCAGACCGGCGATGCCGCATCCGCAGAGGAGATTGCGGAGCGGCTTGGAAAAGCCTACGATGTGCCGGCGGAGGAAGTGCAGGAGGATGTCAGCGCGGTGCTGAAAACATTTCGGAACTGCGGGATCCTGGAGTGAGGAATCTACGAAAATGAAGAGGATAAAGTATGGTAGTATTTTTGGTCGGTGGCGAGAGCAGACTGATGGATGCCCTGATCACCAAAATGGAAAAAGACGGACATAAAACGTATCTGCTTACGGGAAAGCGGGATGGAAGAGGAAAGTACCGTCGCGTATTTGAACGGTACAATTTCCCGTACGACAGCGAGAGCGTCCGCGAAATCTTTTCAAACGTAAACCCGGATCTTGTGATTTTTCTCGGGGCCTATGATACCAACTATGACTGGAGCGATGCAAGAAGAGAGTCTGTCCGTTTCACGGCGGATCTGACCAATCTTCTGTCCGCTTACGCATTCAATCCCAAAGGACGATTCGTCTACCTGTCCTCCGAGGCAGTTTACGGCCGGTCCTATATGGCGGATATTCACGAGACAGAACCGGCATCCGCCAAAAGCTTTCAGGCGATGGCGATCCTGCAGGGCGAAAATATCTGCAAGAGCTACCGTGACACGAGAGAGATGGACACACGGATTCTGCGGTTTGATCATCTGCATGATATTCCGCGGAAAGGAAAAGCAGACAACAATCCGTGTTTCCAGATGACGCTGGAGATGCTGAAAACAAATCAGATTGCAGCCAACAGCCGCAACGCGTTTTCGATGATCTATCAGAACGACGCCGTCGAATTTGCGTACCGCGTGATGATGGAGGAACACCCGAAGTATCCGCTGTACCACATCACATCGGGAGAAGTCATCACACAGATGGATCTGGCGAAACTGATTCAGCAGAACGCAGGCTGTGCAGCGTCCCGGAATGCAGGGATTGCTGCGGCGGAGGGAAAGTATCTTCTTTTTCTGGATGCAGACGATAAAATGGATGAGAAAAATACGATACGTTCTATGGTGATACAGGCCGAGGAGAAAAAAGCGGATATTGTAATCGGAAAGTATCACAGATGGAAGGAAAATGGTGAAAGCGTTGAAAGCGGAAGTTCATTAGAAGACGAAGAGCCAGATAGCATCGCTTTTCGGTTTAAAGGTTTCTTTCAATCCGGAAGTTTATCGTACGACTGGGGAAAACTTTATCGAAGAGAGTTTTTAACAGAACATGAACTGTGGGTGCCGCAATATACTTACGCGGAGGACAAAGCACACAATTTCCGCTGCTGCGCATGCGAACCGAAATATGCTTTTGTACCGCAGAGCATTGTGCTCTACCGGGAAAATCTGCAGTCTGCGACGTTTCGTCCGAAAAAGAAGCTGATGCAAAACTGGATTCAGATTGCCTCGGACTTTGAAGCGTTTTTGAAGGAACGCAGGATTGAAAAGGATTATGGTGACCTGATGCTGTTTCACCTGGTGATTGGTGCAATGTATCTGGCGAAGGAAGAGATGACGTATGAAGGAGAAAATGTTTCTGTGGTCAAAAAGCTGCTGAAACAGTATGGGTCAGATCCGTTTGTTCGAAAAACCCTGACGATACGGAATTGCCTGCATTACGGAGTTCAAATCAAATCGGTATTCTGGAAACTATTAAGCTTCACCCTCGTATTATTTTTACGTATTCACGCATATGGTTTTTTGTCAGCCATCCTCGTTTTCATGTCCCGGCTTGGAATTGACAGTCTGTAGACGATTCCTGACAAATCTTTCTTTTTTCTGAATGTTTTTAACTTTGCTTGTTATTTTTTCATCATTATAGTATGATGAATACAACAGCCAATTTTTTCAGAAAGGGGGAAAAACGCATGGGTATTACAGCTTACCTGCCGGTTTACTGGCTGATCGCACTCGTCGTTTTTTTAGTGATTGAGGCAGCAACACTTGGTCTTGCGACGATCTGGTTTGCAGGTGGGGCGCTTGTTGCTTTGATCGCTGCCATGTGCGGAGCCGGGATTGTGATTCAGATCGTACTGTTTCTTGTTGTATCGCTGGTACTTCTGTTTTTTACACGTCCGTTCGCCGTTCGCTTTCTGAATAAGGATACACTGAAGACGAACGTGGACCGTGTGGTTGGCATGGAAGGAGTCGTGACGGAGGAAATCTCCAATCTTGCGGGAACCGGAAAGGTTTCGCTTGGAGGAAACATGTGGACTGCGCGTACAGAGAACGAAGGAGGTACGATTCCCGTGGATGCAGTCGTTACGGTGCTCCGTGTGGAAGGCGTCAAGCTGATTGTAAAGGTCAAAGAAAAAGAAGGAGGAAATGAAACATGAGTGGTGGAGGAGTTGCAGGAATTTTATTGATTTTGCTTCTTGTGGTGGCATTGTTTATCGCAGCATCGTGTGTGAAAATTGTACCTCAGGCCAGTGCTTACGTGGTAGAGAGCCTTGGAAAATACAAGGACACCTGGGCAACCGGTCTTCATTTCAAGGTTCCGTTTATCGAGCGTGTAGCGATTCGCGTGAATCTGAAAGAGCAGGTGGTGGATTTCCCGCCGCAGCCGGTTATCACAAAAGATAATGTTACGATGCAGATTGATACCGTTGTATTCTTCCAGATTACCGATCCGAAGCTGTTCGCTTACGGCGTTGTCAATCCGCTGATGGCAATTGAAAACCTGACGGCAACAACACTTCGAAACATCATCGGAGATCTGGAGCTCGATGAAACGCTGACATCCCGTGAGATCATCAACACGAAGATGCAGGCTGCGCTTGATATCGCGACCGATCCGTGGGGAATTAAAGTAAACCGTGTCGAGCTGAAAAACATTATGCCTCCGGCAGCCATCCAGGAAGCGATGGAGAAACAGATGAAGGCAGAGCGTGAACGCCGTGAAGCAATCCTGATTGCAGAAGGAGAGAAAAAATCGACCATCCTTGTTGCCGAAGGTAAAAAACAGTCGGCCATCCTCGATGCAGAGGCTGAAAAACAGGCGGCTATTCTTCGTGCAGAGGCAGAAAAAGAGAAACGGATCCGTGAGGCAGAAGGCCAGGCAGAGGCAATCCTCAAAGTACAGCAGGCAAATGCCGATGGTATCCGCGCGATCAAAGAAGCCGGTGCGGACGATGCCGTTCTTACCTTAAAGAGCCTTGAGGCACTTGGCGTTCTGGCAAATGGAAAGGCAACAAAGATTGTTGTTCCGTCCGATCTGCAGGGACTGGCAAGTCTGGCCACCACATTCAAAGGTATTGTGGAGGAACAGAAAGTGCCGGCAGGAAAAGAAGTGCAGAAGTAATCAGAAATAGTTAGAAGAGATCAGAAATAAAACAGAGATAAAGAAATAAGTAAAACAGGATTCTCCCGTGAAAAGCATCAAGCCGGACACGGGAGAATTTTCTGTATGAAAAGTACAATGGAATGCATAAAAATACATATATCATGAATATTATAAAGAAAATGCGTAAAAATATACATTTTCCTCTTGACAGATGAACAGGTCTGTTTCATAATAGAGACTATTCAAGGAAACCAAGGGGGCAAAAAACCTTTTGACCCAACATCACAGTATAGGAAATAATAAAATACACCATATGCAGATATAAGGAGGAACAAACCATGGATTTAAAAGGACGCGATTTTCTGACATTGAAGGATTTTACACCGGAAGAGATTGCCTATCTGCTGGACCTGTCCGCAGAGCTGAAGGAGAAGAAAAAGAAAGGCATTCCGGTGGATACCCTGCGCGGCAAAAACGTTGCGCTGATCTTCGAGAAAACCAGCACCAGAACCCGCTGTTCCTTCGAAGTAGCCGCACACGACCTCGGTATGGGAACAACATACCTTGATCCGACCGGTTCCCAGATCGGCAAAAAAGAGAGCATTAAAGATACAGCCCGTGTTCTTGCCGGTATGTATGAGGGAATTGAGTATCGTGGATTCGGTCAGGAGATTGTAGAAGAGCTGGCAAAATATTCGAAAGTTCCGGTATGGAACGGACTGACGAATGAGTATCATCCGACACAGATGCTCGCCGACATGCTGACGATCAAGGAAGAATTCGGCCATTTAAAAGGCATCAAATTCGTTTACATGGGCGATGCCCGTTACAATATGGGAAATTCCCTGATGATTGCATCTGCCAAGATGGGAATGGATTTTGTGGCCTGTGCACCGAAGAAATACTTCCCGAACGCAGAGCTTGTGGCTCAGTGTGAGGAGTATGCAAAGGAGAGCGGTGCAACCATCACCCTCACCGAGGACGTAAAAGAGGGAACAAAAGATGCCGATGTTATCTACACCGATGTCTGGGTATCTATGGGTGAGCCGGACAGCGTATGGGAGGAGAGAATCCACGATCTGACTCCGTACCGTGTCACAAAAGAAGCAATGGCAAATGCAAAAGATACCGCCGTATTCCTGCACTGCCTGCCGTCCTTCCACGATCTGAAAACAAAGATCGGAAAAGAGATCCACGACCGCTACGGCCTGAATGAGATGGAAGTAACCGATGAGGTGTTTGAATCTGCGCAGTCGAGAGTATTCGAAGAAGCAGAGAACCGTATGCATACGATCAAAGCAGTTATGGCAGCGACTCTCGGAGCATAAAGTTTTGGGTGGAAAAACCGGAATAGACTGTGTATAATAGAATAACGAAGAAACACGCACAGCAGCGCTGCGGAAAACTCTTCCGCAGCGCTGCTGTTGAATTTACGAAACGAAGAAAGCGTGCTTCTTATGTGAGAAAGCGACACAGGGAGTGTGAAGATACGATATGCTGGAAAATAAGAGAGCCGAGACGCTGCGCCTTCTGCGGGAATCCGGGAAAAATGTTTCCGGACAGGAGCTGTGTGAACATTTTGGGATTTCCCGCACCGCAGTATGGAAAATGATGAATCAGTTGAAAGAAGAAGGATACGAAATTGAGGCCGTTCAGAATAAGGGATACCGTCTGTTAAATGAGCCGGATCTCGTAACGAAGGATGAGCTGGAAAGCCGCACGCATACGAAATATGTCGGACAGACGGTTTATTACAGCCGCGAGGTGGATTCGACAAACACGTGGGCGAAGCGGTTGGCGGAAGAGAGTGCGCCGAACGGCACCCTGACAACAGCCGAGACGCAGACCGCCGGAAAAGGCCGCCGCGGCAGAGTCTGGAAATCGCCGGAGGGAACCTCTGTTTCGATGTCGATTCTGCTGTATCCGGATCTTGAGCCGGCCAAAGCACCGATGCTGACGATTGTAATGGGACTTGCCGTAGTGCAGGGTGTGCAAAGAGCGCTCGGTGTCGATACGAAAATCAAATGGCCGAACGACGCGGTGCTGAACGGGAAAAAGCTTTGTGGGATCCTGACAGAGATGAGTGCACAGATCGATTACATCAATTATGTTGTCATCGGAACCGGAATCAATGTCAATCAGATGGAATTCCCGGAAGAAATCGCGGAGATTGCGACCTCACTGGCGATAGAAACGGGTCATCCCGTCAACCGGGCGAAAGTGGTCGCAGCAGTGCTGGAGGCATTTGAGGAGGACTATGAAAAATTCCTGGAAGCAGGGGATCTCTCCGGGCTGAAGGAAGCGTATGAGGCTGTGCTTGCAAACAAAAACCAGCCGGTGCGTGTACTCGATCCGAAGGAACCGTTCGAGGGTGTTGCACTTGGCATCACGCCGACCGGTGAGCTGCGCGTGCAAAAAGAGGACGGAACGATCGCTGAGGTGCATTCCGGCGAGGTTTCGGTGCGAGGCTTATACAGCTACGTATAGAGGGAACGGAAAAGGAAGAGAAAGGAAAAATTATGTATTCAGATAATGAAAAAGTAGTGCTTTGCGGAGCAAGTGCATACGAACAGAAATATTATTTTAACCAGGATTTTGCATCCCTGCCACAGTCTGTGCAGGATGAACTTCATGTTATGTGTGTTATGTTTACAGTGGAAATCGGCGGTATTTTTACCATGTGGTTCGACAGCGACGGAAGTCTGCAGTTTGAGACAGAGGCCGTAGACGCAGATGCGATGTACGACGAGATCGGCGGCGCGCTTCGGATTAAGCAGTATCAGGAAGAAAAAAAGGAGCTGCTGGAATCCCTGGAGCTGTATTACCGCGTTTTCTTCCTCGGTGAGGAGGTGCCGGAGGAGGCGCTGATGGAAGAGGACGGAGAGAAGCCGAATGGAAAATAAGAAACGTACACTGCAAAAGATGCCGCCACTGAAAATCGGAAACGTGGAGATGCCAAACCCACTCGTGCTTGCACCGATGGCGGGGGTGACGGATCTGCCGTTTCGTGTTCTGTGCAAGGAGCAGGGCGCGGGCCTGATCTGTATGGAAATGGTGAGCGCGAAGGCAATTTTATATAAGAATAAAAATACCGAGGATCTGATGACGATCGATCCGGGTGAGCATCCGGTGTCCCTGCAGCTTTTCGGCAGTGATTCGGAGATTTTGGGGCAGATTGCCGCTCAGATCGAAGAAAGGCCGTTTGATATTCTGGATTTTAATATGGGCTGTCCGGTGCCAAAGGTTGTCAATAACGGCGAAGGCTCGGCCCTTATGAAGGATCCGCATCTGGTGAGGCAAATCGTGACAAGCATGGTAAAGGCAGTGAAAAAGCCTGTAACCGTAAAGATTCGAAAGGGCTTTAATGAAGAATCGGCGAATGCTGTGGAAATTGCGAAGATCCTCGAGGACTGCGGAGTGGCCGCAATTGCGGTTCATGGAAGAACGAGAGCGCAGTTTTATTCCGGAAAAGCAGACTGGGATATCATCCGCCGGGTAAAAGAGGCAGTCTCGATTCCGGTTATCGGAAACGGCGATGTGACAGATGCGGCGAGTGCCGAGGCACTGGTGGAGCAGACCGGCTGTGACGGAATCATGATCGGACGCGGCGCGGAAGGAAATCCGTGGATTTTTAAACAGATTCTTCATTATATGCAAACAGGCGAAACGCTTGCAAGGCCGACCCAGCATGAGGTAAAAGAAATGATGCTCCGCCATGCACGGATGCAGGTGGAATACAAAGGCGGCGCGATCGGCATCCGCGAGATGCGCAAGCATGTTGCATGGTATACGGCAGGCTTTCCGCATTCGGCAAAGCTGCGCGCGGCGATCAATCAGGTGGAGAGCCTGCAGGCGCTGGAACAGATGCTGAATGAGTGGGAACGAGGATAAAAACAAGTCAAAAAAGTACCTATGATATGCCAATATTGATATATCAGGGGTGCTTTTTTTATGCTATACTGATAAACAGAGGTATTGGGACAAAAAACACAAAAGAGGGAGTGTAGTGTATGACTATGAAGGAACTTTTCGCACCGTCCGACATGACGGTGGGAAAGCCGTGGGAAAAGATTGTAGCTTTTACAATCCCTATGCTGATCGGCAACATTGCCCAGCAGCTCTACAACACGGTTGACAGTATTGTAATCGGAAAATATGTCGGGGACAACGCGCTTGCGGCAGTTGGAAGCGCCAGCCCGATCTTAAACCTGCTTCTGGTTCTGTTCGTCGGAATTTCTGTCGGCGCCGGCGTCATGGTGTCGCAGTATTTTGGAGCAAGACAAAGAAAAGAGCTTTCGATGACGATCGGAAACTGCGTCACGCTGACAGCAATTTCTTCCATCATTATTATGATTCTGGGAGCCGTCCTCTCAAGACCGCTGCTGGAAATGCTGAAAACACCGGATTCTATCATCGACTGGTGTACCTCGTATCTGGTGATCCTGATGGTGGGCTGTGCCGGCAGTGCGTACTATAACATTCTATGTGGTATCCTTCGCGGACTCGGCGATTCGATTTCGGCGCTGATTTATCTGCTGGTGGCAACGGTCATCAACATTGTATTGGATATTGTGTTCGTTTCCCAGTTCCACATGGGCGTTGCCGGAGTTGCATACGCGACCGTGATTGCGCAGGCAATTTCTGCAGTACTCTGCATGTGGCGTCTGATGCGTATGACCGACATTTTTGATTTCAGACCCAAATATCTGAAAATGAAAAAACAGTATTCGATGGAAATTATCCGCCTTGGTCTGCCGTCCGGTATTACCCAGGCGATCTTCTCCATGGCGATGGTTATCGTACAGTCGCTGACCAACAGCTTCGGTGAAATGGTTATCGCCGCGAATGTTATCATCATGCGTGTCGATGGCTTTGCAATGATGCCGAACTTTTCGTTTGGTACCGCGATGACAACGTATGCCGGTCAGAATGTCGGTGCACGCCGTATGGACCGCGTAGAGCAGGGTGCAAAACAGGGAACACTGGTTGCAGTCGGAACCTCAACGACCATTACCCTTTTAATTGTTATTTTCGGCCATCATCTGATGGGAATCTTTACGAATACCACAGAGCTCGTAACATTAAGTGCCAATATGATGAAGATCCTTGCGGTCGGCTATATTGCCATGGCAATAACACAGTCGCTTTCCGGCGTCATGCGTGGAGCAGGCGATACGATGACCCCGATGTGGATTTCGATGGTTGTTACCGTTGTAATCCGTGTGCCGCTGGCATACGGTCTGGCCTTTCTGACCAGAACGCCGGAGCTGCCAAACGGACGATATCAGGTACTCTGGATTTCCATGCTGGTAAGCTGGTGCATGGGTGCGCTTCTGACGCTGATTTTCTATAAAAAAGGAAATTGGAAAAAGAAAGCACTGACAGGAAGCTCATCCGAAAAATAAAGGAAAAATAAGAGAAAGATGCAGGAAGGATTTGTGAAAAAGAAAATCTTTCCTGCGTTTCTTTTTTTCTTGACATTCCGTGGGCAATCCTTTATACTACTTTAATTGTTAGGATAGGCGGAGTCTATCCTTATTTCAACCGGGAATACTGAAAATACAGCGCATTTCCGGAGAGTTTACAGAATAAAATCAGATATGACTGGATACAGAAACGATAGAAAGGGTGTATAAAATGGAACAGAAAAAAACGATTCTTACCTATGCCGGCCTGAAAAAACTGGAGGACGAGCTTCATGATCTCAAAGTAAACAAACGTAGAGAAATTGCCGGTAAAATCAAAGAAGCAAGAGAGCAGGGAGACCTTTCCGAGAACGCCGAGTACGATGCAGCAAAAGATGAGCAGCGTGATATCGAGGCAAGAATTGAAGAGATCGAAAAAATCCTGAAAAACGCAGAGGTTGTTGTTGAGGACGAAGTAGATTCTGATAAGATCAATATCGGATGTAAAGTAGACGTACTGGATCTGGAGTATGACGAGGAAATCGAGTTCCAGATCGTTGGTTCCACCGAGGCAAATAGCCTGGAAGGAAAAATTTCCAACGAGTCTCCGGTAGGAAAAGCTCTGATCGGCGCGCACAAGGATGATATTGTCGATGTAGAAACACCGGCCGGAATTATGCAGTACAAAGTACTTTCTATCCAGAGAAATATCTAAAAAATACAAAGAAAAGGGAGTGAAGAGATTGGCACAGCAGACACAGGAACAGGACATTAACCACTTACTGAAGGTTCGCCGCGAGAAACTTGCAGAGCTGCAGCAGAACGGAAGAGACCCGTTCCAGATTACAAAGTTCGATCAGACACATCATTCGCTTGAGGTGAAAGGTCTTTACGAGGCACATGAGACTGAGCTGTTAAAAGACCGCCAGGAGCCGAACGTAGAGGGAATGGATGAGGAGCAGGCGAAAGAAGCTCTTAAAAAGGATTACGAAGAGAGAAGAAATATCATGGACGCAAGCCCGATCCATGTGGCAATTGCAGGACGTATGATGTTTAAGCGAGTCATGGGCAAGGCATCTTTCTGCAATATTCAGGATTTACAGGGAAACATCCAGGTATACGTTGCAAGAGATGCGATCGGAACAGAGTCTTACGCTGATTTTAAAAAATCGGATATCGGTGATATCTTCGGAGTGGAAGGATTTGCTTTCAGAACAAGAACAGGTGAGATTTCTATCCATGCAGAGAAGGTGACACTCCTCTCCAAGAGCTTACAGATCCTCCCGGAGAAGTTCCACGGTCTGACAGATGTAGATACCCGTTACCGTCAGAGATATGTAGACCTGATCATGAACACAGAGTCTAAAGATACCTTTATCAAGCGTTCCAAGATTCTCAGTGCGATCCGCAAGTACTTAAGCGGAGAAGGATTCATGGAAGTTGAGACTCCAATGCTTGTACAGAACGCAGGTGGAGCAGCGGCAAGACCGTTCGAGACACATTTCAATGCCCTGAACGAAGATCTGAAGCTTCGTATTTCCCTTGAGCTGTACCTGAAGAGACTGATCGTCGGAGGACTCGAGAAGGTGTATGAGATCGGACGTGTATTCCGTAATGAGGGTCTTGATACAAGACATAACCCGGAGTTCACTCTGATGGAGCTTTACCAGGCATTTACAGATTACCACGGCATGATGGATCTGACAGAGAACCTGTATCGTTTTGTCGCACAGGAAGTGCTCGGAACGACACAGATCGTATACAAGGGAATCCCGATGGATCTCGGCAAGCCGTTCGAGCGTATCACAATGGTTGACGCAGTGAAGAAGTACGCAGGCGTTGACTGGAATGAAGTTGAGACTCTGGAGCAGGCAAGAGAACTTGCAAAAGAGCATAATATTGAGTTTGAAGAGAGACATAAAAAAGGTGATATCCTGAATCTCTTCTTTGAGGAGTTTGTAGAGGAGCATCTGCTTCAGCCGACGTTCGTTATGGACCACCCGGTTGAGATCTCGCCGCTGACGAAGAAAAAGCCAGAAAATCCAGAATATGTAGAGCGTTTCGAGTTCTTCATGAATGGATGGGAAATGGCAAATGCTTACTCTGAGCTGAACGACCCGATCGACCAGAGAGAACGTTTTAAAGCCCAGGAAGAACTGCTTGCACAGGGCGATGATGAAGCCAATACAACAGATGAAGACTTCATGAACGCACTGGAGATCGGTATGCCGCCGACCGGTGGTATTGGATTCGGCATTGACCGTATGTGTATGCTTCTGACAGGCGCGGAGGCAATCAGAGACGTGCTGCTCTTCCCGACAATGAAGTCACTGGACGCTGATAAGAAATCTGCGAAGTCAGAAAATAGCACTTCCACAGCAGCACCGGAGAAAGAAGAAGTTATCGACTTCTCCAAGGTAAAGGTAGAGCCTTTATTTGAGGAAGAGGTAGATTTTGATACATTCAGCAAGTCAGACTTCCGTGCAGTAAAGGTGAAAGAGTGTGTTGCAGTACCGAAGTCAAAGAAACTGTTACAGTTCACTCTTGATGACGGAACAGGTATTGATAGAACAATCCTTTCTGGTATTCATGCATATTACGAACCAGAAGAATTAGTTGGAAAGACACTTATTGCGATCACTAACCTGCCACCGAGAGCCATGATGGGAATTGAATCCTGTGGAATGCTTCTCAGTGCAATCCATGAGGAAGAGGGCGAAGAAAAACTTCATCTTCTGATGGTTGATAACCATATTCCGGCTGGTGCAAAGCTGTACTAAAATTAAATATAAAATGTCTAAAACCATGATGTCAGACCACAGTTGACAACAATTTGACAACAAAATTTGGGAGAATGATGAATCGTTATGAAGCATGACGAATTTCAGGTGAAAGGGCACAGGTTTGGACAATGAAGTAAGAGCACTTCTTAGAGTTAATCTAAGAGGTGCTTTTTTTCGTCCTTGGAAAGTCACATCCCAGCGGTCAGCTTCTGTAAAACAGTAAATCTAATTTTGGAGGAAAACATCATGGGTAAAAGTTATAAACCAATTACAAGTATGAAAGAAGTACCAGAGCAGCTTAGAAAATTACGCCGACAGTATCTGCGCTATCAACAGGCAGAAATCATTTACAGTATCTCCCATAAGAAACTTTTGGAACTTGCAAGTGATGCAGGTGCGATTTACAGAATAGATGGAACGGTACTGATTAACAAGGATATTTTTGATACTTATCTGGAACGATTTCATGAACCGGCGACAGGAAAAGGCAGGGAGGAAATGATGGATGAGCGGTAATGTATGGCTGTTTTCAGATGAGATTGACGATGAAGATCTGGAATTTATGAGCCATGACTACGTGACCTACAATATGGCATGTGAATATTACAGACTGGGAATCAAGCCCGTAGTTCGTATGGCACATGAAGCCGGAACAGTATATAAGATTGGGAAGAAAGTACTGATTCGTAGAAGTATATTTGAAGCGTATCTGCGAGAGCAGAGGAAGATTTGATAGAGGAGAAGAACATGAGTGAACAGAGAAAAATAATACATGATGATAACAATGGATTGGATTATGTGCTGGTGGGAGATTATTACATGCCGATGTTAGCCTTGCCGGAGGAAAACCGACCGATTGGTTACTGGGGAATACTTCGGAAACAATATCTGAAAAAACATAAATCAGGGATGTATTCTTATCTTTTGTTGACCGGAAAACTGGATCGCTATCTGGCAGATCTTAACGAACAGACACAGGAACGGTATGAGCTGATTGAAGCACAAATGAGAATTGCGGATGGAGTTACCGAGAAACTGAAGAGTCAGAATCCTATGGAATGGGTGCGACAGTGTAACAACATCAGGAATCGTGTGCAGGAAATTGTATTGAGTGAATTGGTATATGTATAGGAGGAGCGTATGAGATACAGGATTGAATATGCAGATGGAAGATGCTGCAATTTTGCAAACAGCAGAAAAGATTTACTGGATTAGTTGAAACTGTTGAAAGATGAACAAATTGTTGATATTCGTAAAATATATAAAAGTGGTGTTACCGATTCAGTTCTGGATAGTTACCGGATTTATCTGAAACAGTGAGATAACATGGAAAGGGCAGGTATAAATCTATGAAATTGACAAAGGAGATTGAAGAATTTATCAGTCTAACAATAACAGAGCACATGGGGAAAGAGTATGCAGACTGGAAAATGAAACAGCAATCTGTGACAGAGCCAGATAAAGTTGAAGAAGAATATGAAAAGGTAATTGCTTCATTATCACCAGAACAGGAAGAGGCAATTACAAAATACTGTGATGCCATATTCAGTAGTGGAGCAGATACAGAAGAATTTTTTTATCGTCTGGGGCTGAAAGATGGATTGAAATTAAAGAAAGTAATAAAAAGTATATTGAAATCTCTTTCGTAAGTAAGAAAGTAAATTGAAGAAGCATTGGCTGCAATAGTGGTTGATGCTTCTTTTTTGATTTTTTCAAAATCATCTGACATTCTCTGCTTTCCCATGTGTGATTAGTAGGAAAAATAAATTTTTCTGCGAAAGTACCGTCCAAACGCTCTCTGAAACTTGCAATTAGTGAGGAAATATTTCACTTATGCGAAAAAACTTGCAAAAGAGGGTTGGTAAATACTGTTTCCAACGCTTTATAGGTAGAGGAACAATTATTTTTCAAAAATTCTTCAAAATCATGTCCGTTTTTGTTCGTCCCAGTACAGAGTATGTGAAGGGACTAATGAAATTAAAAGAAAAAATGATAAAAATGCAAAAAAATATCACGATTCTTTTGCATCATGTTAAGTTATTTGACTTTAGTAATTAGAGGACGTTTTGGAATGTTCCTTCGCTGAACCTTGACAATTGATAAGTGCACCCTGGAAGCCTACCAGGAGTTCTGCCATGACCTTTCTTTTTCTGGAAGCAAGCGGAATCATAATGACACTCCCGATGATGGGCGGCTGACCGGAGCCTTATGGTCAGTGTCCTGCTGATGCAGGCAGAGGCAGTCTGAGACGGCTGCAGGTGACAGGGAAACGCACACCAGGCCGCTGATGAAAAATGAAACTGATAACAATGTTTACAGGGTGAAATGCCCGGAAAGGATGGTAACGATTATGAATAAAGTGATTTTAATGGGAAGACTGACAAAGAACCCGGAGATTAAATATGCCGGGAAAGATAATGATATGGCAGTAGCAAGATATACACTTGCGGTAAACAGAAGGTATAAACGTGACGGTGAGCAGGAAGCAGATTTTATTTCTTGTGTCACATTCGGAAAGAGTGCAGAATTTGCACAGAAATATCTTCATAAGGGAATGAGGATTGTAATTGGCGGTCGTATCAGTACTGGCAGTTATAAGGACAAAGACGGGAAGACAATTTATACCACAGATGTGGTTGTGGAAGAACATGAATTTGCTCAGAACAAGGACAGCGGTGCCGAAGCGAATTTGTCAGGAACAGAGAAAACAGATGAAGACGGATTCATAGAAGTACCAGATGGTGAGCTCCCATTTGACTAATCCGAAATAAATGGTTGGAGATATCAAAAATTACAGGTATTTAACCTAACGAAATCGTGATATAATCAAAATATGTTTATATGAAAAATATGGAGGCGCTTATGGGCGTAAGTTATAACAGATTATGGAAAATGCTCATAGATAAAAATATGAAGCGGATAGAGATGCAGTACCTTACCGGGATTAGTGGTAATATTCTTGCCCGAATGGGAAAAAATCAGTATGTCTCAATGGAAACGATTGAGAAAATCTGCAAGAAACTGGACTGCACCGTTGATGAGATGATGGAATTTACAGATGAAAAGTAACAGGAGGGTGCCACAATGACAGATGCACAACAAAGAGCAGCAGCGAAAGCATTTGCAAAAAACTGGAAAGACCGTGGATATGAAAAGGGAGACAGCCAGATTTTCTGGGTGGAGCTTCTGACAATGGTATTTGGTGTAACTGAAATATCACAGTTTATTTCCTTTGAGGATCAGGTACATCTTGATCACACCAGTTTTATTGACGGGTATATTGAGAAAACTCATGTAATGATTGAACAGAAAAGTATCAACAAGAGCCTGACGGCTGCTATCCGGCAGTCTGATGGCTCTATGCTGACACCCTTTGAACAGGCAAAAAGATATTCTTCTGAACTGCCATATTCAAAAAGACCAAGATGGATTGTAACTAGCAATTTTCAGTCATTTTATATTTATGACATGGAAAAGCCGGGCGGTGATCCGGAGATTATCCAGTTGGAGAACCTGGAAAAAGAATATTATCGGTTACAGTTCCTTGTGGACGAGGGAAACACAAATCTTCAGAGAGAAATGGAAGTTTCCATTGCCGCAGGTGAAATTGTAGGGTTGCTGTATGATGCACTGGCAAAACAATATGCCGATCCAACAACAGAGCGTGCAATGAAAAGTCTGAATATCCTTTGTGTCAGAATGGTATTCTGCCTGTATGCAGAGGATGCCGGCATTTTCGGACAGCATGGTATGTTCCATGATTATCTGGAAGAATTTGATGCAAGAAAAATGAGAAAAGCAATGATCGAACTTTTCCAG
Source organism: Blautia sp. TM10-2 (assembly GCF_003480845.1). Taxonomy (NCBI): domain Bacteria; kingdom Bacillati; phylum Bacillota; class Clostridia; order Lachnospirales; family Lachnospiraceae; genus Blautia; species Blautia sp. TM10-2. The sequence continues at coordinate 68,867 of NZ_QUJZ01000021.1, forward strand.
ATCCTTGATACAAAGCCGGAGGATAGAGATCCTTATTTGAAAGATGATAACCCACAGCTTGCAGTTTTTCCGTATGTAAATGGTGGACTTTTTGCAAATGAAGATATTGAGATTCCGCCTTTTACGGATGAAATCAGAAATCTTTTATTAGAAAAAGCATCAGCAGATTTTGACTGGTCAGAAATCAGTCCGACCATATTTGGCGCTGTGTTCGAGAGTACGTTGAATCCAGAGACAAGACGCTCCGGCGGTATGCATTACACCAGCATTGAGAATATTCACAAGGTCATTGATCCACTGTTTCTGGATGATCTGAAAAATGAGCTGAAAGAAATTCAGCAGATAACCGTGCAGAGAACAAAAGATAAAAAGCTGAGAGACTTCCAGACGAAGCTGGCAAATCTCCGGTGGCTTGATCCGGCATCGGGAAGTGGAAATTTCCTTACGGAAACATATATCAGTATACGGCGATTGGAGAACGAAGTCATAAAAGAATTGCAGAGAGGACAGATTACTTTTGGCTTTGATGAATCCTCACCAATCCACGTTTCTATTGATCAGTTTTATGGAATTGAGATTAATGATTTTGCTGTTACAGTTGCCAAGACTGCTTTATGGATTGCTGAATCACAGATGATGAAAGAAACAGAAGACATCGTTCATATGAATCTGGATTTTTTGCCATTGACGACCAATGCGTTTATTGTAGAAGGTAATGCACTAAAACTGGACTGGGAAAGTATTGTTCCTAAAATGCAGTTATCTTATATCATGGGTAACCCACCATTTGTAGGAACTAAAAATATGAACACTGAGCAGAAAAAGGATGCAAAATTAGTTTTATCAGATTGGAAAAACTATGGAACCTTGGACTACGTTTCTTGCTGGTATAAGAAAGCCGCAGATTTTATTAATAATACGTTGATACATTGTGCCTATGTTTCTACCAATTCAATATGTCAGGGTGAACAAGTTGCAAATTTATGGGAACCGCTTTTTAAAGCAGGTGTGAAAATTGATTTTGCACATAGAACTTTTCAGTGGGATAGCGAAGCTAGTTTAAAGGCACATGTACATTGTGTAATAGTCGGATTTAGCCAGGTGGGTGGAAATGTAAAGAAAATATTCTCTGATGGAAGAATGACATTAGCAAAAAATATAAATCCATATCTTGTTGATGCGGATAATGTTTTCATTGTAAGTAGAAAAACGCCAATTTCTGATGTACCTAAAATGTATATTGGCTGTGAGATGAAAGACGATGGAAACTATGTTATGACGGAAGATGAAAAAAATATATTTCTACAAAATGAGCCGCAGGCGGAAAAATATATACATCCTTATATGATGGGAAAAGATTTTATTGCGAGAAAATCGAGATATTGCCTTTGGCTGAAAGATATATTGCCATCGGAGTTAAAAAAATATCCTAAAATTATGGAACGTGTAAAGAACGTTCGTGAATTTCGATTAAGTTGTCCAAGTCCTGATACTAATCATTATGCTGACAAGCCGACATTTCCAGTTCGACTCCGATATTATAGCGAAGACAGAATAAATCCGGCGTTAGCATTACCGAAAGTATCTTCACAAAATCGAAGATATATTCCGATGGAAGTAATCGATGCTGATGTTATTGCTGGAAGTAAATTGTTTTTGATACCGGACATTTCTCTGTATCATTTTGGTGTATTGACATCGAATGTTCATATGGCGTGGATGCGAACAGTTTGTGGCAGATTAAAGAGCGATTATAGTTATGCAAGTAATGTGGTATATAATACATTTCCATGGCCAGAGCCGACCGCTCAGCAACGGCAAAAAATCGAACAGACTGCACAGGCAATCCTTGATGCCAGAGCATTATATCCGGATAGCAGCCTTGCAGATCTTTATGATGAACTGACCATGCCGCCGGAACTGCGAAAAGCACATCGCCAGAATGATATGGCAGTCATGCAGGCATACGGATTCACAAAAGGCAGTGAAGCCTATAAAAGCGAAGCTGCCTGTGTTGCAGAACTGATGCAAAGATATCAGAAATTGTGCGAGGAACAGAAATAGTAAGGAGCAGAAAAGTTGAAAAATAATAACATTGAGAAAACAGAGTTTCTAAAAATAGTATATTTTGATGAAGCTGCTGCACAGGATTATGTTGATGTTACCAATGGAGGACGGCTTGATTGGTCAACGCAGGAAAATAAAGAAAAAATAGCTAAAATAGTTGCTGAAATTGAAGCTCAGGCCAAAAGTGGCTTTAATATTTTGAATTATATTAAAGCAACATTTCAGGGAAAGGTTGATGCCAGTGCTTCCGCTGAGCTGACTAGCGCTTTTGATAAAACAATAAAAAATACGTTGCTTACAGATTATATACAGGCAGCATCGGAAGATGAACATGTAAAAAAATTTGAGAATAGTGGTGTTTATGCACCGGAAAATTCTGTAACATTGTATAAAATGATTAGTTCGTATTTGACAATTGTGCCTAAAGAAGAAATGCCAATAGATATGGAAAAATTAAATGAGGCAATATTAGGTGAACGAGGTTATTATGATATGTTGTTAAAGACAGAGAAAGAGCGGAAAAACTTATTAAGATTTAATCTTAAAGCATTTAAAAATAATTATAACCTTGTCGATTTAAGTAAAATGAAATTGACATATTTTGGAATAAAGGTTGGAACTTGTGGAGAAAATCATTTATCAATTGATAAAGAGTTTGAGTTTCAACCAGTAGAAGAAAAGACTACAGCAGAAGAAATTGTTGAGGGAGAAAAGTCTGCTGATGAAAGAGAAAAAGAATTAGATGTTTATGATATAGTATTGGCAGGTGTGGTACGTGAAGAAGATTGAAATTTTTGTAGGATCTGATTCTGCTTTTGAAAAGATTGTTCCGAAAAGTGCAAGAAATCTTAGTGAAATGGCAGCGAAACTTGATGATGGTAATAAAAAAATGGATGTGTTTGTTAACATTCCAGGGCAGCCAGAACCAAAGCCTAAGAAAAAGAAGAAACTAAGAGTTCAAGATTTTGTTATTCATGCAGACGAGTATTGCAGTGTTCAAGAACATGTTATTATAAACTTTATAAATTTTATTTTCCAAATGTCCATAACAAATATGTACATTCAAAATCCACCGAAAAATATTCGAGAGCAGATATATCGAACATTTGATAAAAGTATTATTCATGAAACGCAACAGCCATATTTGGAAGTTTCAAAGGAAATGATACAAACATTTAACAGCCAATATAGTGAAAGAGTAATTGGTCAGGAAAGAGCAAAAAAGAAATTGCTTCAGGCAATATATCCTTTGGTAGATGGTAAGCAGAGTAAGCCTGTTGTAATATTGTTATATGGAGATTCAGGGCTTGGAAAGACGGAATCCGCACAGTATATGGCAGAATTGATGGGTGGAAAATTATTAAGAAAACAGTTCTCCATGTATCAGAATAATGAGTCAGCCAATTACATTTTTGGTGGAAGATATAACGAGAAAAGCTTTGCACAAGATCTTTTGGCTAGAGAAACAAATGTATTGTTGTTTGATGAGTTTGATAAAGCTTTATCTGTATTTCATAGTGCATTTTATCAATTATTTGATGAGGGGATTTATGAAGATCATAATTACAAAGTGGTAGTAAATAAGGCAATTATTGTGTGTACTTCAAATTACAAAACAATTGATGAGATAAAAGAACATCTGGGATTGCCTATATATAACCGTTTTGACTCAATTATTAAATTTGCTGATTTACCAGATATGGCAAAAGAAAAAATTGCGGAGAGGGAAATAGAAAGGTTAAAGAAAGATTATGGTATCGAAGACAGAGAGCTGTTCGACAAAATAAAGAAAGGTGCAGTTACTCAATCAAATGCAAGAGAAATAAAACATTTGATTAAAGATACTTTTTCACTTGTAGTACTCAAAAAAATATGTGGTGAAACGGAAATATAATTCTCTTAGCGAAGCTAAAAGCGCACTTCTATACAGGTGATTGCATCTGCCTGTATCGTGTGACCTGCGGTGCTATTCCTGGATTTGAAAAATTTCAATCCAAGGATATAGCGAAATCATAGATTTCGGGCAAAGGAATTTCCTTTGTGGTGAAAGTGAATATCTAGGTGAAAAAAATGGTGCTAAAACATATTACATGGTAGTATATATAATAAAACTAAAGAAAATAGGTGAAAGAATGTCTGAAAATAAAGTTAGAATACTTGTCGATAATTTTTATAAGGATTTTGCTGGATTGCCAAATCATAGAGCAATAGTAAGAAATAACACACCAGAGGATGCGTTTACATTAGCTATTTTAAAAATAATGTATGGTGAAACATTAGATTGTAAAATTTCACCAGAAAATGTTGATAAAATATCTAAAATTATTGTTGCTCCTCCAGACAGCGGTATTGATTTATTTATTGAGACTGAGGATGGAGATGAATACTATTATGATATTATTCAGTCTAAATACACAGAGTTAACAGAAGAAGAGATAAGAGTATGCTTTTTGGAAATGCATGATGCTATTAGGAGGTATTTGAAAAATCCTAATAGTGTCCAGTCAAATTTGCGAGATATAATTTCAGAAACAAATTTTAATTCTTCGTTCAAAAATAATTGTACATATTATGTTTATCATACAGGAATATTGAATTATGGAAAAAATTTTAAGGCAAATGAAAAAATAGTAACAATAAATGAAATGGAAGTTGTACTAGAGAGTCTGGGGCGAGAGGACCATATTTTAAAGGTTCCTTATGCAGAGTTCACTTCGGATATGTTTAATAATTATATTCTTTATGAGAATTCGTCAGATAATGCGATGCTTTGCAATATAAGAGGATATGATTTGGCTGTTTTATGCAATAAATATGTGAGTTCTTCAATGGGAAGAAATATTTTATTTGGTCAGAATCTAAGAGACTCTTTAGACCAGAAAAAATCTAAAACGTACGAAGCAATGATGAAAACCATAAAAAATGAACCAGAACGATTTTGGAATTATAATAACGGAATAACTATTCTTTGCGAAGAATTAGATGCACATCGTAAGGGCCGTAATGGAGATGTTGATTTAATTGAGATTACTAATTTTTCAATTATTAATGGTGCACAAACTACAAACACATTAGGAGCATATTTGCGAAATGCATTAATTAACAATGAACCGGATGAAATAGAGCAGTTAAAAAAAGTATATGTTCTTGTGAGAATAATGCAGGTTAATAATGAAAAGCTTAGTGGTAATATTTCTATTTATAATAATTTACAGAATCCAATGTCTTCAAGAGATATGGTTGCAAATAATACTGAGCAAAAAGAATTGCAGAGAATGTGTATGACAGGTGAAGCTCCGAATATATTTGTAGAGATAAGAAGAGGTCAGACTGTTCCGCCACAACCAAGATTCGAAAAACATCAAAGAATCACCAATGAGGAACTTGCACAGTTAGCGTTTGCTGCTTTTTTACAATCACCATTTACAGCAAAAGATAAGAAAAAGACACTTTTTAATAAAGATGCTTCAGATACAGAATATTTAGTTAATGCTTATTATGATCAAATATTTTATCTTTCTGAAGAAGATGATAAGAAAGGTGTTTTATTTCAAAAGAGTAAGGAAGAAATTGATGAAGCATTGTTTGTTAAATATTTATATATTCAAGCAAGAAATAAAATGAAAAAGAGTTACGATGAGAGAATCGCAAAATGCAATGAGCATATATCCGCCAGTTGGGGAAACATTGAACAGCAGCAAAAGATGATTCAATTAAATCAGAGATATAAAGAGGTGAATAATACATGTATGTTTTATTGTATTGCTTTATATTTTACGCTTAAAGATAATTACGGGACTATCGGCGAGAAAAATACATTTGATTATTTTAGTTTTTATAGAGATAATCGAAATTCATCATACAAAGATGAAATAATTGATTATTTTGCAAATAAATTTTTACAGGCTACTGTAAAAATAATGTCTAAATTACTTGCCGCTTCTGGTAGTGGAAGTGCAACTAACTGGTTGAAGAAAGCACAAAGTCAAACAGATTTTTTTGATACATTATCTGAAGAAATGGCTGGAGATCTTACATATCAGGAGATGTATACAGATTTTGTAAAGAGATTTACTATATAATCTATTAAAAATTTAATAAGTATAACTTAGATTGAAGTTTTGAAATTTAGGAAATCATTTTAGTTTTTATAATAATGCATATTCCGCAAGAACTGCGCATCCGTTCCAGAGGAACGGAGCGCCA